>JAZNWI010000049.1:0-9371 GCA_045593305.1 Clostridia bacterium
AGTATAAACTTTGATTTTCCTGAATCAAAGGTTATTCTTGGTGATGACGGTTTCCCTGTTGACATTGTAAAAGTTACAAGAAATGATGCACACAAGCTTATTGAAGAGTTTATGCTTGTGGCTAACGAAACTGTGGCAGAATATGCGTTCTGGGCGGATATTCCCTTTGTTTACCGTGTCCACCAGGAGCCTGACGGCGAAAAAATTGAGAGTTTCAGGCGTTTTATCGGTGGTTTTGGACTTTATATAAAAGGAAATGAAGTTTATCCAAAGGACTTGCAACAGATTTTAGATGAAGTAAAAGACACTCCAAACGAGGTTCTGATTGGCACATATATGCTTCGCTCACTAATGAAAGCGGAATATTTACCTGTTTGCGACGGGCATTTTGGACTTGCTACAAAATACTATTGCCATTTCACATCCCCTATCCGTCGCTATCCTGACCTTATTATTCACAGAATTTTAAAGGACTTTTTAGATGGCAAGGATGTATCAGTATTCCACAACATAGTTGGAGATGCATCAACTCATTCAAGTGAAAAAGAGCGCGAGGCAGAGCTTTGCGAACGGGATGTTACCGACCTTTTAAAAACCGCATATATTTCGGATTTTGTTGGATGCGAGGCAAAGGCAACCATTTCGGGTGTTACTTCATTTGGTATTTTTGCGGAGCTTGAAAATACTGTTGAGGGACTTATCCGGCTTGAAACTATAAAAGACGATTTTTACGAGTTTGACGAAGATTCCCGTATGATAATAGGTAAACGACACGGAAAAATTTATAAAATCGGTGATGAAATTGAGATTGAAATTGTTCGTGCCGACCTTTTAACACGCCAGATTGACTTTGTTCTAAAGGGTCACAGACAACCTGTACGAAAAAGGCCCGAAAAGAAACATTCGGCATACAGAAGATTTAAGAAAAACAAAAGAGGAAGACGAAATGGATAAATTTGAAATAGTAATCCCTTGTATATTCGGCTTGGAAGCTTTGATTGCAAAAGAGCTTAAGTGGCTTGGGTACGAAACCTGCAAGGTTGAAGATGGCAGAGTTACTTTCCTTGGCACTTTAGAAGATGTGGCAAAAGCTAATCTATACTTAAGGTGCGGTGAGCGTGTGCTTATAAAAGTAGGTGAATTTTCTGCAGTAAGCTTCGAAGAGCTTTTTGAAAAAACCAAGGCACTTAACTGGAGCCGTTGGCTTTCAAAAAATTCCGCATTCCCTGTTAAAGGCTTCTGTTTAAAGTCAACCTTAGCGAGTATGCGAGATTGTCAGGCAATTATTAAAAAAGCGATTGTTTCTTCACTTTCTGAAAAATATGGTATTGAATGGTTCGAGGAAAGCGGTGCAAACTATCAGGTACAGTTCTCAGTTATGAAGGACCTTGTTACCCTTATGATTGATACATCAGGTGACGGACTTCACAAACGCGGCTATCGCAGAATTTCAAATGCAGCACCGCTAAAGGAAACAATTGCTGCCGCTATGGTTATGCTAAGCTTCTGGAAATATGAATATCCGCTATGTGACCCATTCTGTGGAAGCGGAACACTACCCATTGAAGCCGCTATGTTTAAAAGAAATATCGCACCGGGGCTTATGCGAACATTTGCATGCGAAGGTTTTGACCAGTCTGACCCTGTAATGTGGTCACGCCTTCGCGAAGAAGCACAAAGTAAAAGACGCGATACACCGCTTACTATTCTGGCATCAGATATTGACCCTGCTACCATCGAAATTGCAACGGAAAATGCAAGAATTGCAGGGCTTTCCGATGTTATAAAACCACAAGTGGCAGATGCTACCAAGTTTACATCTGATATAAGATACGGAAGTATTATATGTAACCCACCTTATGGCGAAAGACTATCAGACGCTAAAGAATGTCAAAAGCTATATCGGGATATGGGAAAGGCATTTTCGAAACTGCCTGATTGGTCATATTACATTCTGGCATCTGATGAAAACTTTGAAAATACCTTTGGAAGAAAAGCTGATAAACGCAGAAAAATCTATAACGGTATGATTAAGTGCAATATATTTCAGTACTACGGTGCAAGACCGCCGAAGAATTAAAATAGCGACTCAAAAAGAGTCGCTTTTTTGTCGCAATAAAAAATCCCGGAACCGCCAATGGCAATCCCGAGATTTTATGTTTTAAAATTATTTAATCATTGAAGCAACTTCGTCAGCAAAGTTTTCTTCTTTCTTAGCAAGACCTTCGCCCTTTTCGAAACGAACATAGTCTACTATCTTAACACCCTTTGAATCAAGGTACTTTTCAACTGAGAAGTTAGAATCTTTAACAAATTCCTGCTGTAATAGACAGTTCTGTTCAAAGAACTTATTAAGCTTACCGATAACCATCTTTTCGAGGATAGCTTCCGGCTTTGAAGCGTTCTTTGGATCTTCCTTCATCTGAGCAAGGATGATGTGCTTTTCGTGTTCAACATCTTCAGCTGGAACTGTGTCCTTTGAAAGATATAGTGGATTAATAGCTGCAATCTGCATTGCAACATCTCTTGCTGCTTCATAAGAATCAGCATCAAGAGTGCCTTCAGCCTTAACCATAACACCGATTCTGCCTTCGCCGTGAGTATATGAACATACATTACCCTCAAAACGAGCAAATCTTCTGATCTTCATGTTTTCACCAATCTTTGCGATTAGTGCTGTTAGAGCTTCGCCAACTGTTACATCGCCCATCTTTTCGTTAGCAAGAGCGTCAACATCTGCAGGGTTTGTGTTTGCAACAACTTCTGCAACACCTGTAACGAAATCCTGGAATTCGCTGTTTTTAGCAACGAAGTCTGTTTCTGAGTTAACTTCAAGAACAACTGCTATTGACTTTGCATCGTTCATATATACCTTTACGATACCTTCAGAAGCAATTCTTCCTGCTTTCTTAGCTGCAGTTGCAAGACCCTTTTCTCTTAGGTATTCAACTGCTTTATCCATATCGCCGCCTGTTTCTGTAAGAGCTTTCTTACAGTCCATCATACCGCAGCTTGTCATTTCTCTTAAGTTCTTAACATCTTGTGCTGTAAAACTCATAATCTTTTCCTCCCGAAAACTATTATTCTTCTACTTCTGCTGTAGCTTCTTCTGCTTCAACCTGGGCAACTGCGTCTTCACCCTGTCTGCCTTCAATAATAGCGTTTGAAATTGTTGAAGCGATTAGCTTAACTGCACGGATAGCATCGTCGTTACCAGGAATTACATAATCAACATCATCCGGGTCACAGTTTGTATCAACGATAGCTACTACAGGGATACCAAGCTTCTTAGCTTCTGTAATGGCGATGTGCTCTTTCTTAGGGTCAACTACGAAAAGTGCACCAGGAAGTTTCTTCATTTCCTTGATACCGCCAAGGTACTTTTCAAGCTTGTCTCTCTGAGCCTTTAGCTTAATAACTTCTTTCTTTGGAAGTAGGTCAAATGTTCCTTCTTCTTCCATCTTGTTGATCTGAGCAAGACGATCAATTCTCTTCTGAATTGTCTTGAAGTTAGTCATCATACCACCAAGCCATCTAGCGTTAACATAGTACATACCAACTCTTTCTGCTTCTTCCTTAATAGAGTCCTGAGCCTGCTTCTTTGTTCCAACGAAAAGAATATCTTCTCCTGAAGCTGCGATATCTCTGATGAAATAGTAAGCTTCTTCGATCTTCTTAACTGTCTTCTGAAGGTCGATGATATAGATTCCGTTTCTTTCTGTGAAGATGTATTCAGCCATTTTTGGGTTCCATCTTCTTGTCTGGTGTCCGAAGTGAACACCTGCTTCTAAAAGCTGCTTCATAGCAATTACATTTGACATTTTAAAATCCTCCTTGTTTTTTTACTTCTACAGTCAGCTTACAACCTGAAAAATAATACAAACAAAGGTATTACCGACTGTATGCTTAATGTCAAATTGAGTATGTTTTTTTGTTTTAGCGCACACTCAACTTGTGTATTATACCACCAACTTCTAAAATTGTCAATATTTTTTTAACAATTTCTTTACTTTAATTGACATTTACTTCTTATTTATATATAATATTACCGTTATGCAAAATTTTTTAAATTAATTGGAGTATTTTATGGGACATAGCGGTAAAAAACACAGCATTTATAAGAGAACACTTTTGATTGCAATTCCGGTTATGGTGCAAAACCTTATAACCAACTTTGTTGCTATGATTGACAATATTATGGTGGGTCAGATAGGCACAGAGCAGATGTCCGGCGTTGCGATTGTAAACCAGCTTTTATTTGTTTTTAATATTACAATTTTTGGTGCAGTTTCCGGTGCCGGGATATTCAGCGCACAGTTTTTTGGCAAAAAGGACTACAAGGGTGCTCGTGATTCCTTGAGATTCAAGATGCTTACCGTAACAATTATGTCAATTGTCGGCATTGCTTTCTTTATTCTTTTTGGGGACGACCTTATCCGTGTATATCTTCACGATGCCGACAAAGGAATTGACCTTGAAGCCACATTCGGCTATGCAAAACAATATATGGCAGTTATGCTTTTTGGCCTCATACCATTTGCATTTGAAAATGCCTACTCAAGCTCTCTTCGTGAAGACAGCAACGCAGTTGTTCCGATGGCTGCCGGAATCGCAGCGGTGGTTACCAACACAGTACTTAACTACCTTTTGATTTTTGGTATTGGCCCGCTACCTACCCTTGGTGTTGTAGGTGCTGCTATTGCTACCGTAATATCAAGATTTGTTCAAACGGGAATTGTTATGATATGGACTCATGCAAATGCCCAACAGCTTGGATTTGTTACAGGGCTTTATCGTACACTTAAAATTCCTGCCGAGCTTGCAAAAAAGATGTTTATAAAAGGTCTTATACCACTAATGTCAAACGAATTTTTATGGTCTGCAGGCGTTGCAACTTTAGCACAATGTTACTCGCTTCGCGGAATTGATGTTGTGGCAGGACAAAATATTTCAAATACAGTTGTTAACCTATTTAATGTTATGTTCATTGCATTCGGTTCAGGTGTTTCGGTGGTTATCGGTCAATTATTGGGTGCAAACAATATGGAAGGCGCAAAAAAAGCCGCTCCAAAGCTTATCTGGTGTTCATTCTTCCTATGCGTAGGTGTTGGAAGTGTTATGGCGGCTTGCTCAAAGCTATTCCCTATGATTTACAATACTACCGACAATGTCCGTGCTCTTGCCACAGGGTTTATATTTATAAGTGCTGTAACGATGCCACTTCATGGTATGCTCCACTGTATATATTTTACCCTCCGTTCAGGCGGGAAAACCTTTGTCACATTTTTATTTGACAGCGGTTTTTCATGGCTGATCAGTGTTCCGACGGCATTCTGCCTTGCTCATTTTACTGAGCTTGATATTATGATGGTATACTTAATTTGCCAACTTCTTGAAGCTGTCAAATGCTTTATAGGATACCTTCTCATAAAATCAGGAATCTGGCTTTCCAATATTGTTGATGAAAATGAAAAAGTACCTGCGAACTGATGCAGGTACTTTTTTTATACATTTGAATATTGTTTTTCTTTACCCTTAATTAGCGTTTTGATTTTTTCTCTTTCAAATACAATCGGATAACATACTGCGCAAAGCACTAATGCCCAGAATATATCAAGCACCGAATGTTGCTTTAAGAACACTGTTGAAATACTTATTAATACTGTCATTACAAAAAATGCAATTCTCCAACCGAGTCCCGAAAAAGCCTTACTTTTTCTCGCTGCAAAATATACCGCAAAAGAGCCTATTACATGAAGCGATGGACATACATTGGTGTTGGTATCAAATCCGTAAAGGAACCGTACTATATGGGTGAAGACATTATCTCTTGCAAACTCAGTAGGCCTGAGTTCCTGTGATGTTGGGTATATTATGTAAATAATAACCGTCAAAGTATATGTTAAAATTGTATAGTACATATAGTCCTTGAATGCCTTAACATCAAAGAAAAATCCGTATACCTGAATTCCTATCAAAAATATAAACCAGAAGTAATATGGAATTACAAAAAATTCGCAAAAAGGAATCATATCGTCAAGCTGACAATATACCGGATTATATTCCACATTTAAAAACCGTTCCAGTGTCCAGAATATAATGCCGTATATCGGCCAGTATAAAAGCAATTTTATATGTGAAAATTCCGGAGTATTCAATTTTGAAAGCTTAAACTCCCGATAATTGGGCATTTGCTCTTCTCTCCTCTCTCATCTTCAGTTTATCACGCACAGCAATAAAGTGCGGTCGGTTATACCGCTGAATTATTATATATGTCCCATTTCCTAAAAAGGCATAAATAAGCGCTAAAAATGCACCGATTTTCCCACGCCAGATATAGTATATCCCCATTGAACAAACAAAAAGAACATAATGCGAAAACTCAGCTATACATGATTCTTTTACCAATCTGTCAAAATCATCTGCCGTCATGTTCTTTTTTAGCTTTTTAGGGAAAATCATATCCGTTACCTTACTCATTTCAGGAAGCTTTGCCTTCCATTTTTTTATATGAAGTTTGTCGTATATTTTTCCATCATTTTCCCATTTAAAAGCTCTGTATGGAAACTTATTTTCATCAAAAATATGTCTTGGGATAATTAGCCCTGTAAAAAAGCATCCAAGACCCACAACCAGAACATAAATTGCGGTTATAAGTACCTTCAATTACACAACTTCCTTTCCTTTTCATTACAATAAAGTATACCAAAACAGGTCTTTTTTGTCAACGAGAATACACACCAGAAACCCCAGAAAAATTTGAATTTTTTGTTAATTTTTATACATATTTAAATAATTTACATAAAACCATTGACTTTTACGCTATACTGTGGTAGTATGGTAAAGTATTAAAGTGAAGGGTGATTGATATTATGAAAGATATTCACACAGAAGCAACAAAAGAATTTTTAAAGGCTATTCTTCTTTTAAAGGATGAAGAAGAGTGCCGCAACTTTTTCGAGGATATTTGTACTGTAAAAGAACTGCAGGACATTTCTCAGCGTTTAGAGGTTGCCCGTATGCTTGATGACGGAAAGAGCTATCAGGTTGTTTCAAAAGAAACAGGTGCATCAACTGCAACCATCAGCCGAGTGAATCGTTGTCTTGTTTACGGAAGTGGCGGTTATAAGAATATTCTCAAAAAACTGGAGGAGAAAAACTAATGATCAGCGAAAACCTAAGAAGCCGTGAGCTTGCTGTTTTTAAATTACGCGGGCTATATAAAAAGTACGGCTTTCTTCCCTACAAAATGAGTAAATTTGAAGAATATGACCTTTATGTGAAGAATAAAGATTTTTTGGTGTCTGAAAGCGTTATTACATTTACTGATACAGACGGAAAACTTTTGGCACTAAAACCCGATGTTACTCTTTCTATTATTAAAAATACCAAGGACGATTTTTGCGGAGTTAAAAAAGTTTTCTATGATGAAAATGTTTACCGTGTATCAAAGGGTACAGGCTCATATAAGGAAATTATGCAGGCAGGACTTGAATGTATTGGTGATATTGATGACTATAACATATATGAGGTCATTTCTCTTGCTGCGCAAAGCCTTGAGCTTTTGTCGGATGATTTTGTTTTGGATATATCTCACCTTGGAATTGTTTCTATTGTGCTGGATAGCCTTGACCTTTCAGAAGTTGCAAAGCGTGAACTTCTTTCTGCAATAAGCGAAAAAAATGCATCCAGAGCACATGAAATCTGCAAAAGTGAAAATGTTTCTTCCGATGATATAAACCTTTTGATTTCTTCTTACGGAAAGCCGCAGGATGTTATTGAAAACCTTAAAAAGATTGAAGTCGTTAAAGATTCTGAGGCTCTTTCTCAGCTTATAAAAATCACATCACTACTTTTGGATAGTAGTTTTGGAGATAAAATCAACATTGATTTTTCTGTCATAAACGATATGGGATACTATAACGGCTTCGTGTTCCGTGGTTTTATTAATGGTATCTCCTCGGGTATTTTATCAGGCGGTCAGTATGATGCATTGATGCAGAAGATGAAGCACACATCCCGTGCAATCGGGTTTGCGGTTTATATTGATATGCTCCCTACTCCTGCCACAGAATATGATGTGGATACAGTTTTATTGTATGACAAGACTTGCGACCTTGAAACTTTAAAGGCTGCCATACAAACACTTACCAAAGACGGAAAAAGCGTAAGTGCTCAAACTAGTCTTTCAGAAAAGCTTATGTATAAACAGCTTTTAAGAATTTCTGAGAAAGGGGTTTTAGAAGTTGAAAACAATGCTTAATGTAGCTCTGCCAAAGGGCAGACTTGGTGAGAAAGTTTATGCTATGTTTGAAAAAGCAGGCTTCCCTTGCCCTGCAATTAAAGAAAACAGCCGAAAGCTTATTTTTGAAAATGAGGAAGTCGGTATAAGATATTTCTGGGTTAAACCATCAGATGTTGCCATTTATGTTGAACATGGTGCTGCAGATATAGGTATCGCAGGCAAGGATATTCTTTTGGAATACACACCTGATATTTACGAGCTTTTAGACCTTGACATTGGAAAGTGCAGAATGTGTGTATGTGCAAAAAAAGGATTTCGTGATAACACTCAGAAAACCTTAAAGGTTGCAACAAAGTTTACTAATATAACTAAAAACTATTACGCTAAAATGGGACGCGATATTGATATCATTCACTTAAACGGTTCTATTGAGATTGCACCTATTTTAAACCTGTCCGATGTTATCGTGGATATTGTTGAAACAGGTACAACACTAAAGGAAAACAACCTTGAGCCTGTTGAAACCATTGTCCCAATCAGCGCAAGACTTATTTCAAACAAGTCAAGCTTTAAGTTTAAAGGAACCCAGATTGAAAAAATAGTTTCTGCTATTAAGGAGCAGATGGAGGATAAAAATGATTAAGATTTTAGAATACGGAGAAGTTGCAAACAAGGATATCTTCTCCCGTGTTGTCCCAGAGGTTAATGTTGAGGACATCGTTGCTGATATTATAAAAAATGTTCGTGCAAATGGTGACAAAGCACTATTTGAATACTGTGAAAAGTTTGACGGTGCAAAGCTTACTTCCCTTTTAGTGTCAAAAGAAGAAATTGAAGATGCTTTTTCTTCCGTTGAACCGGAATTTATAAAAGTGCTTGAAAAAGCGGCTAAAAACATTCGTAAGTTCCATGAAAAACAGGTTAGAAACAGCTTTATTATTAATGACGAAGACGGAGTTTTAATGGGTCAAAAGGTTATCCCTGTTGACCGTGCAGGCCTGTATGTTCCAGGAGGAACAGCAGCCTACCCTTCTACTGTTTTAATGGATTCTATCCCTGCTAAAATTGCAGGCTGTCCGGAAGTTGTTATGGTTACACCGCCGGGAAAAGACGGAAAGGTTAATCC
>JAZNWI010000050.1:0-6940 GCA_045593305.1 Clostridia bacterium
TGAATATAAGGTATCTGAAGAAGTTCACAAACGCGCACTTTCAAAGATGTACGAAACCGCAGAATACAAGAATATCATATACAGCTTTGATGTTCTGAATATTGACAAAGTTAAAAATATGACTATGAGAATGGGTACTCCAACCCTTACTCACCATATCGCAGTAAATGATGATGCCCCAAAACTTTTAGAAGCTATTAAAAAGGATTTGGAAGTTCTTTCTTATGACGAAATTGAGTGCCAACAATTTGGAATAAATATTTCTTTCAGCATTTCTCAAACTGCAGAAGATAATAAAACTACACAGATTTTTGCTGAAACCGCTTACAATGATGGTAACTACTACCCGAATCGTATGTACTCAATCAACATGGAAATTAATTCTAACTTCAAAAACACATTTGAAGTCCTAAGAGAACAGGGTTATTATGCAGAATTTATATCACATTTCTGTAAAGGAGTAAGATTATGCAGAATTCCTGTATATGTAAAAGACGGTGAATATACATATAAAAATGATACAGGAAAATCCTATGAGTTTATGATAAACACAAATGATTGTGCTTTATTAAAACCGGAGGAAGCGTTTAATATTACTGAAAAGCTTATTTATGATCCGCAAGACTATGCAGGTAAGACAAGTAAACTCGATAACGGAAAATACTATTTAGTTTACTGCTACACAAATGATTATCAGACTATTGACCTTGATTCTCATTGCTATGCATTTACCGAAGAAAATTTGCCGGATTATTTGAAGAGATATGTTCATACAGATATAAAGAAGTAAAACCAAACACAGGGTGTGGCTACTATTAAGCCATACCCTATTTATATATTTTTTTCTAAAAACTCTTGACAATTTGGTGTCTTTTTGCTATACTAAAAAAGTTCTATGGCCCGTTGGTCAAGCGGCTAAGACTCCGCCCTCTCACGGCGGCGACAAGGGTTCGATTCCCTTACGGGTCACCATCAAAAAAGACTACGTTTTTCGTAGTCTTTTTTATTTTAGTATTGGATAAAGAATAAGTATGGCATGTACACAAGCCAAAATTAAAACATCTCGTTTGTTATAGGCATAAAACTTATTTAAATAGTATAGCAAAATTCCAACCTCGTATATGTTAATGCACAATTTAAATATAATTTCTATCCATCCTGTCAATTCAAATCCCAACAACATCAATAAAGTTTTAAAAATTGAGCTAATCAAAGGTATAGCAATAGTTATCAAAGACATTTTATAACATTTTCGAAATGTAAATATCTTTTTCGCGAATATCTTGTCCAGAAAATATAAAATAGCTCCTGAAAGAAAACTTAATATATATACAAGCAAGAATATTGTTCCTGCTAAAAATGCTACAATTCCAGGAGATCTGTGCTTTTCTACACAAAACACAATCATTGTTATTAAGGTTGTTGCAACAGCTTCTATAAGAACAATATTTCTTGCATAAACCGTTTCCAGCATTTCTTTATTTGCTTTTTGCGGGCAAAATGCAAATTTCAATAAACATTTAATAGTCTCCATGCCTTACTCCTTTTAGTGAACAAATGCGGTATACTAAAATGTATACCGCACATTTTTTATTCTTCTATTTTTTGATTTATCTTAAATGAAAGAGTCATTAGTGAGTCGGTCAAGTGCACATTTTCAACAGGAACAGGCTTTTTTGTCTTAAGCTCAACATAAGCAAAGTTCCATAGACCCTTGATTCCGTATTCTACAAGGTCGTTTGCTATATCTTCAATAGCGTTTTTAGGAAGTGTCAGCATCGCAATGTCAATCTCGTTTTCACGGATAAAGCTTTCAATATCTTTCATATCCATAATCTTTATTCCGTTACATTCCTTGCCGATTTTTTCAGGGTCAACATCAAACATACCCATAATATCGAATCCACGGCGTTTCATAGCACCATAGTTTGCAAGTGCATGTCCCAAATGACCGGCTCCTACAATAATTGTTCTATAACCATTTGAAGTACCGAACAATTCCTCAATTTCATTCAAAAGATACTTGACATTATATCCGTAGCCTTGTTGTCCAAAACCGCCAAAATAGTTAAAATCCTGTCTTATCTGACTTGCTGTAACACCCATTTTCTCACTAAGAAGCGTTGATGAAATTCTTGTTTTGCCGTTCTTGTCAAGTTCACTTAAATAACGATAATATCTTGGGAGGCGTCTTATAACAACCTCCGGAACTTTTCTCTTTGTTTCCAAGAATCTTTCCTCCAAACCTTATTAATTCGTTCTATTCCATTATTTAAATTATATCATACAATTTTCGATTTCGCAACAGTTATTTTGTTGACATAACAATAAATTTCGTGTATAATTATGCCGTATGAATAAACCTTGGAGGGACTACATAATGAAAGACGGAAATTTTGCAGTAGCACAATCAGGAGGACCAACGGCAGCTATCAATGCTACCCTTTGTGGCGTCATTGAATGTGCTTTTTCTCGTGGCAAGAATATTTATGGTGCAAGAAACGGTATTTTAGGTGTTGTAAAAGACGATTTTGAGGAACTTAATCCTATTTTTGCTGATATGGATAATCTTCAGCTACTAAAAAACACACCATCTGCCTATCTTGGTTCTTGCAGGTATAAGCTTCCTGACCCGGATTCTGACTCTGAAGTTTATGAAACAATTTTCTCAAACTTTGAAAAACATAACATAAAAATGTTTATATATATTGGTGGTAACGATTCAATGGATACCGTTAACAAATTATCAGAATACTCCGCCATGCATAACAAGGGTGTTTCTGTTGTAGGTGTTCCAAAAACAATTGACAACGACCTTATGGGAACCGACCATACACCGGGTTTTGGTTCTGCAGCAAAGTTTGTTGCAACATCTGTTAGTGAAATCGCCCGTGACTGTGCGGTTTATGCTGACCCGTCAATTACAATTGTTGAAATTATGGGAAGAAATGCCGGCTGGCTTACTGCGGCTTCAAGCTTAGCCCGTAGCTCAACCACAATGGCACCACATCTTATCTATCTTCCTGAAAAGCCACTTAGCGTAAGCAAGTTGATTGAAGATGTTAAAAATTCAAATGTACGAAATATGGTTATTGCCGTTTCAGAAGGTATTGTTGATGAAAGTGGTGACTATTACAGCAATATGGAATGTTTAGCAGGTCATGATGAATTTGGACATGCACAGCTTTCCGGTTCTGCAAAAGTTGTTGAGAATATCTTGAAGAAAGAGTTTGGCAGAAAAACCCGTTCTATTGAGCTTAATGTAACTCAGCGTTGCTCATCTCACTTTGCATCTCTAACCGACCTTAATGACTCTGTTAACATCGGTAAACAAGGCGCAATGGCCGCTCTTAACGACAAAAGCGGAATTGTTATGGGATTTTCAAGAAATGCTGACAATACATTCTCAATTATCGAAAATAAAGTATGCGATGTTGCAAATCTTGAAAAGAAAGTTCCCGATAACTTCATTGCAGAAAATGGATGTGACGTTACGCAGGAATTCATCGACTACTGCTTACCACTTATTATAGGTGAGCCTGAAATCGTTACAGAAAACGGAATTCCAAAGCATATTTCACTTAAACTTAAATAAAATTAGCCGACACAAAATAGTGTCGGTTTTTTTATACGAAAAAACCTCCTGAAATCAGGAGGTTTATTTTATAGATTTAGTGTTTTAAATGCCTTCATCCATTCTTTTTTAATTATCATATGACCTGCAGCTGTTGGGTGAACACCATCATAGAACCAGCAAGTGCTGTCTGCTAGCTTTTCTGCTTCATCAAATTTTTCCTGAAGTGGAACAAAGGTTAAGTCATACTTTTCGGCAATCTGTTTTGCCATTTCGCCACGTTTTGCAACTTCAGTCTTGAATGCTTCCCAATATGCTTCGTTTCCTGTACCTTTTAGAGTAAATGGCTCTAAAATCATAATTTTAACATCAGGAAGTGCTTCTTTTACTTCTTCAATAATCATCGAATAAATTTTGAAGCCTTTTTCTACGTCAACGCCATTTTTGTCTCCAAGTTCGTGCCAAACATCATTTACACCAATTAAGATACTTAAAACATCGGGGTTCAAGTTTATAATATCGTTCTTAATTCTTGCATAAAGGTCTGTTGTTCTGTTTCCGCTTACACCGAGATTTAAAACTTCATATTTGTTAGGTTCTTCACACATAAGCTCAGCCTGACATAAAAGAGCATATCCCATACCCAGTCTAAAGAATCTGCCTTCCCCTTCTTTTACGCGATAACAGTCAGTTATAGAATCGCCTTGAAATAAAATTCGCATATTTATTTCTCCTTATTCGTAGTCGTAGCCTGCCTTTAATGCCTTTAGGTTAATTTCCAGCATATCTGCTTTTCTGGCTGGAATAACCTTTTTTAAGCCATTTTCAATAGCATCAAATCCAACTACACCGGTTTCCTTAATCATTTTTCCAAGGATAACCATATTTGCAAGGGTTGGTGTTCCCAAATCTGTTGCCATCTTTGTTGCAGGAATGTAGAAAGCTTCAACATCATCTCTTTCTACCTTTCTTTCAATAAGGCTTGATTCAACAAAGATTTTAGCACCAGGAACAGCCGCCGGTTCATATTTATCAAGTGAAGGTAAGTTCAGAGCAATAAGTACATTAGGATTTGAAACGATTGGTGAACCAACAGGTGAATCGCTCAAAATAACGCTGCAACTTGCTGTACCGCCACGCATTTCAGGTCCGTATGATGGAAGCCAGCTTACCTGCTTACCCTCTGTAAGTCCGTTATATGCAAGGCATTTTCCGGCGAAAAGTACACCCTGTCCGCCGAAGCCTGCGATTAGAATATTAAATGTGCTCATTTATTTGTCCTCCTTAGCGCTTCTGTCTTTATAAACACCTAAAGGATAGTACGGAATCATGTTATCATCTACCCACTTTAGTGCGTCTTTCGGAGTCATACCCCAGTTTGTAGGACAAGTTGAAACAACTTCTACTAAAGAGAATCCCTTGCCGTTAATCTGATTTTCAAATGCCTTTTTGATTGCAGCCTTTGCCTTTTTGATGTTCTTAACATTGTTTACAGCAACACGCTCCAAATATTCAGGGCCTTCAAGCTCTGATAGCATTTCACAAACTCTTACAGGGAAACCACAATGGTTTGTATCTCTACCATAAGGAGATGTCTGAGTAACCTGACCAGGAAGTGATGTTGGAGCCATCTGTCCGCCTGTCATACCATAAATTGCGTTATTTACGAAAATTACTGTGATATTTTCGTTTCTTGTTGCAGAGTGTACTGTTTCAGCTGTACCAATTGATGCAAGGTCACCATCACCCTGATATGTGAATACAATCTTTGATGGGTCAGATCTTTTAATACCTGTTGCAACAGCAGGAGCACGGCCGTGAGCTGCTTCTACCATATCACAAGCAAAGTAGTCATACGCCATAACGGCACAACCAACCGGTGCAACACCGATGGTCTTACCGCAAATTCCAAGTTCATCCAAAGCTTCTGCTACCAAGCGGTGAATAATACCGTGGGTACAACCCGGGCAATAGTGTAACGGAGCATCTGTTAATGCTTTTGGTTTATCAAATACGATCATTAGTTGTTACCTCCGTTTGCTTCAATAATTTTTGCAAGAACTTCTTCCGGTGAAGGAATCATTCCGCCGACTCTGTTGCAAAGTTCAACAGGCTTTTTGCATCTGATAGCAAGCTCAATGTCTTCTACCATCTGTCCCATTGAAAGTTCAACAGAAATGAATTTATTAACCTTGTCAGCTGCTGCCAAAAGTGGCTTTTTAGGGAATGGCCAAAGTGTGATAGGTCTTATCATACCAACCTTTATTCCCTGCTTTCTGGCTTCAACGATAGCATTCTGAGAAACACGAGCTGCAATACCGTATGCAACTACGCAGATTTCAGCATCGTCCATCATGAATTCTTCATACATAGCTTCTGTTTCTTCGATAGTCTTATATCTTTCAAATCTTTCGAAGTTTGTCTTTTCAAGCTGGTCAGGCTTTAAGAATAGTGAGTTCACGATATTGTGTTCACGCTTACCATCTGTTCCTGTAACTGCCCAAGACTTATCGTATGATGTGATTTCAACATCATCCTTTATTTCAACAGGTTCCATCATCTGACCCATTGTACCGTCAGCAAGAATCATAGCTGTCATTCTGTACTTATCGGCAAGGTCAAAGCCTTTAATTGTTAGGTCAGCCATTTCCTGAACTGTATTTGGTGCTAAAACGATCATTCTGAAATCTCCGTGACCGCCTGCTTTTGTTGCTTGGAAGTAGTCTGACTGTGATGGCTGAATACCGCCAAGACCAGGGCCGCCTCTTTGTACATTTACTACAAGTGCCGGAAGATCAGCACCTGCAAGGTATGAAAGACCCTCGCTTTTTAGTGCAATACCAGGGCTTGATGATGATGTCATAACTCTCTTACCTGTTGCAGAAACGCCGTAAACCATATTGATTGCAGCGATTTCACTTTCTGCCTGTAAGAATGTACCATCAATTTTCGGCATTCTCTTTGCCATATACGCAGCAATTTCTGTCTGCGGTGTAATAGGATAACCAAAGTAGTGACAGCAGCCGGCTTTTATAGCGGCTTCTGCAATTGCTTCGTTACCTTTCATTAAAACTTTTTCTGCCATTATTTTTCCCTACCTTTCTACAGTAATAATGCAATCAGGACACATTGTTGCACAGAATGCACAACCAATACAAGCTTCCTGGTCTGTAATTTCAACAGGAGAATGTCCCTTTTGATTGATCTTGTCTTTTGAAAGTATCAGCAAATTTTTCGGGCATGCATCAATACATAGTCCGCAGCCTTTGCAAAGGTCTGTTTTAAATGTTAGTTTTGCCATTTTATATCTCTCCTTTAATTGATTTCATAGTATTTATCCTGCAAATCTATACAAAATGCATTTGG
>JAZNWI010000051.1:0-3147 GCA_045593305.1 Clostridia bacterium
ATGGGTTCGCACTTATGACGACAAGAGGGATAGTAGTGCCCGTGGTGTCGGATTTCGCCCTTTGGGGAGTTCCCCCACCAGAATTCTGCCATGGCTAAAGGTTGATATCCGTGCAAATAAGCATATTGAAGTAGTTTGGGAGCTGCACATTCGCCAGCTCCGGCAGGCGGATTGCGGTGTGCATAATGGGCAAAAATATTGTTAAGGTCCTGTTCTTCACCCAAGGCGTTTCTCAGCTTGAATTGCTGGAAAATCCATTGCTGAAGGGCGATGGAACGATTCTTGCGCTCTTCTTTTAGGTGCTCAATGATGCGATGTATCTCATCTTCATTTTCAATCTTGTCATCCAGAGCAAAGCGAAGGATCTCGGAAACAGGATGGATGTTATCGAGAGTCTTCCTCCCTTCGGTCGTCTGAATGACAGATAGGAGGTGATTGATGGCAGAAATACGTGCTTCTTCTTCCTTGAAGTATCCATCTGGATTCAGTAAATCATAGACGGGTGGTACAAAGAAATGATGGTGGTTACTACCTGTCAAATTGCCGGAAAAGGCTGCTAAGTAACCGATAGTGCCTTCCGGATGACGGACGATCAGTACTCCAAACATTTTGCCTTGTTGAAGTTCGTCATGCCATTCCGTTCGGCTTTGTAGATAAGCTTGTACTTCCTTGGCGGCCATCACACAGAGGGGATGGGGTGTATAATGGAACGGATAGGTGAATTGTTCCGGAAGAGGAATATTCTGTATGTTGTTCTTAAAATGATGCATACATTTGCTCAGTTTTATAAAAAGTGTGCAAGTTTTAGCTTGTATTCCAAAAAATGATGTTAATTTTGCACTCGAATTTAATCATGCAACAAAATTAAGAAAAGAATCGAATATGGGAAAACTTGTTATCAATTCGTATGAGGATTTTGAAAAATATGTAGGTCAGGAATTGGGCGTATCGGAATATGTGCAGTTGGATCAGGAGCGTATCAACTTGTTTGCAGATGCTACTTTGGATCATCAGTGGATTCATGTGGATACTGAAAAGGCTGCAGTAGAAAGTCCGTTCAAGAGCACCATTGCTCATGGTTATTTGACTCTTTCCATGCTTCCATACATGTGGAATCAGATTATTGAGGTGAATAACTTGAAGATGATGATTAATTATGGTATGGACAAGATGAAGTTTGGTCAGGCGGTATTGTCGGGTCAAAACATCCGTTTGCGTACGACACTTCAGACTTTGCAGAATCTTCGTGGTACAGCGAAGGCAGAAATCAAGTTTAAGATTGAAATCGAAGGTCAAAAGAAACCGGCTTTGGAAGGGGTTGCTATTTTCCTTTATTATTTTGAGAATTAAAACTGGATTTTTCATTTTTCTTTTGTCCGCACAAAAGAAAAACGAAGTAAAAAGAAAAAGCGCCGGCTGCCGTTCCGGAGCTAAAAATCGGGTGAATTTCCTAAACAAAAAGAACTCGCTTCGCTCAAACAGCTTTTTGTTCTTCACGGAAATTCGCCCGATTTTCTTCACGCTCCTCCACTAAAGGCCGGTCCTCCACCGAAGGACTCAAATGCGCTTCGATGTTTGAGGTGGGTGTTTTTGAGCTTTTTTGTATTTCCACAAAGTGTCATTCAGAATTTAGTGACGACGAGCTGTTGAAAACTCTGTCCTAAAAATCTCGAAGACATTCATTAATACAATCAAGGTAGATGTTATCGAGATCCTTCACTTCACTGCGTTTCGTTCTGGATGACAAATAAAAATAGATTAACGAGAACATCCACTGCAACGAGCGAAGCAAAGTTGCATCCCAAGCAAGAAAACATCAAGGTCCGGCCTCTTTTTTTTTGCCGTTAAGCGGAAGTGCTTTTCGGAGCGTTAAAAACAAAAAGCTGTTTGAGCGTCAGCGAGTTCTTTTTGTTTAGCGGAGAAAATCACCGGAGTAGGTAAAAAAATGCAGCCGGCGAATTTTCTTTGTTTCGTTTCTTTTGTTCGGGCAAAAGAAATGAAAAGCCCAGCGGCTAGAGCAAAAATTAAACCAGATTATACACAAATATCGATCAAGTCAAAAAACATCATGCGTGTTCTCATTTTCACATTAGCATCATGATAAGTATAAAGAGCTTCTTGCTTCTCTGTAGAAAACAAGTATCGGAAACCATTTTTTTCGTAATATCTCAATGTAGAAGGTATATTGTAAGCTTCAACTATGACAAAACGACAACCAGTCTTATTGTTCTTTATAAACCATGATTTAATGAAATCCATAATGGCGCTCCCAAATCCCTTTCCTGTAAGTTCCGCATTGATACCTAAGCGACCAATCAATACAGCCGGATACCTTCGCAAAGGTTTATGCTCAAGGATATGCTTCATCTTTTGTCGCCTGGCATTAGGCAAATCATCAATGCGTATACTATCATTCGACAAGGTAAAGACACCGACTATAACCTTGGGATTGGAACGTAAATAAAAAGCATAAGTTTTACCTAATAACTTCTTACGATAGACAACAGAATCACAAGAAAAGAACTCATCCAAATCAGCATTTCCACAAGAAAAAGGTATACAGGTCGCAATAGAGTTTTCTGAAAATTCTCCGAAGGAACATGTCTCGAATAGTTGTTCTAAATTCATAACATTCCGGCTTCTTTTAATATTTTTTGAGTAATTTCTATCTGCTTACTGAAATCCTGAGACTTTGGTTTCTTTTCAGCATCTTCAGCAAGTTTTACAAAGCGCTTAGCTTCCTTTCCTCGTAAAGTAGGTATTGTTCTAATTTCTAATGCCATAATATATATCATTTGAATTCTTCTGCAAAGAAACAAATAAAAACCGAAGAATCCTAGCCGCAACAAAAAAAAAGAGGCGGTAGCCAAAACCACCGCCTCTATAACGAGCGAAGCAAAGCAACAAGCGAAGCAAAGTTGCAAAGAAAAAACGAGCGAAGCAATGTTGCGAAAACCAGCAGCTCCGGCCTCTTTTTTTTACCGTAAAGCGCAGGTGCTTTTCGGAGCGTTAAAAACAAAAAGCTGTTTGAGCGATAGCGAGTTCTTTTTGTTTAGCGGAGAAAAACACCGGAGTAGGTAAAAAAATGCAGCCGGCGAATTTTCTTTGTTTCGTTTCTTTTGTTCGGGCAAAAGAAATGAAAAGCCC
>JAZNWI010000052.1:0-10065 GCA_045593305.1 Clostridia bacterium
AAAAATATTTTCAAAAAAATAGCTTTTATATCATAAAACAATTGCAAATTTTCCAAAAACAGGATATAATATTAGAGAAAATATTTTCTAGGAGATTTTAGATGGAAAACATAAAAACTCTTGCTCAAAACAAAAAAGCAAGACACAATTATTTTATTATAGAAACCATAGAATGCGGTATAGAACTTTTTGGTACAGAGGTTAAATCTATCCGTCAAGGAAAGGTCAATTTAGTTGATGCCTATGCCTCTATTGATAAAGGCGAGGTTTTTGTTAAAGGTATGAATATAAGCCCATACGAACAAGGTAACATCTTCAATCGTGACCCGCTCCGACACAAAAAGCTTCTTCTGCACAAAAATGAAATCAGAAAGCTTATAGGTCAGGTACAGCAGGACGGCTTCGCTCTGATTCCCCTGTCAATTTACTTAAATGGATCAAAAGTGAAAGTTGAGCTTGGCGTTTGTAAAGGTAAAAAACTGTATGACAAGCGAAGTGATCTTCAGGAAAAGGATGCAAAACGAAATATGGATCGAGCATTCAAAGAACACAATAACAGATATTAAAAAATCATCGCAATTTAGCGATGATTTTTTTGTGTAATTTTACATTCTGTCTCTTGGAGTTTTATCCTTAAATAAAAGTCCTATGCACCAAAGTCCGCAAAGACCTACCAAGGTGAAAATAATTCTTGAAAGTACTGACCCCTGACCGCCAAAAAGTGCGCCAACAATGTCAAATTTAAAAAGTCCTATACTTCCCCAGTTTATCGCTCCTATAATCACCAAAGTAAGTGCAATATTATCAATAGTACTCATCATAATGATATCCTTCCTTTCAATTATTTGCAAAACTTTTATATTTTACATTCATTATTATATCCCCTATTTACATATTATATTATTGCAAATAGATTTTATTATTATGAGGCATAAAATGAAAAAATTGTATCTGTTAACTTTATCTATTATTTTGGTCATTACATTTGGTTTTCTTTTCTTGTATTGCGACGAAAACGCGTTAAACAGGCGATTTCTTTCCCGATATGGTATCAGTGTAAAAGAAAGCCCTTATCTTGTAGAAGAAATTGAAATCCCTCTACAGTTTGACGATTTTTATAAAAATTATAATGTTCTTCAGATAGAAAGCGGATTAAATCTTTCACAGTATAAAGGAAAAAAAGCTACACGATACACCTATGAAATTCTGAATTTTCCTGAGGAAATTGATTGTAAGGTATATGCAAATGTGATTACCTATAAATCAAAACCTATTGCAGGTGACATAAACTGTCCTGCACTTTCAGGTTTTATTCTGCCTCTTTCTCATTTTTCATTACAAAAATGATTGTATAAAATACCATATACCTGCTATGACAGATGTTAAAATTCCATATACAATTACCGGACCTGCGATTGTGAATATTTTTGCACCCACGCCCATAACCATGCCCTCTGTTTTTGCTTCAATGGCAGGAGATGCGACAGAGTTCGCAAAACCTGTTATAGGTACTATTGTTCCCGCTCCTGCATGTTTTGCAAGCTTCGGATAGATATTAAGTCCCGTTAAAAGCACTCCTATAAATATCATTGTTACAGATACGGCACTTCCTGTAAGTTCTTTCCCTAAATTTAATGGCTCATAAACATTTCTGAAAAATTGACCTATAGCACAAATAGTACCACCAAACAAAAATGCCTTGAATGAATTTTTTACTACCTTTGATGACGGTGTTTTTTTATCTACAAGTTTTTTATATTCTTTTTTATCCAAGAATAATCAATCCTCTCTTTTTAGTTCATTCTTAATATCTCCTTTTTTAACCTTTTTATTATTCTTTTTTCTAATCGTGATATATATGATTGCGAAATACCCATAAAATCAGCAACCTCTTTTTGCGTTTTTTCCTTGCTTCCTGAAAGTCCGAACCTCATCCGCATTATATCCTGTTCTCTTTTTGAAAGCTTTTCCATAGCTATTGACAAAAGCTTTATGTCCACCTCTTTTTCAATGCTCTGATATGTAATATCATTGTCTGTTCCCAAAACATCCGATAAAAGAAGCTCATTTCCATCCCAGTCCACATTAAGCGGTTCATCAATCGAAATTTCGGTTTTTGAATTCTGGTTCTTTCTTAAATACATCAAAATTTCATTCTCAATGCATCTTGAAGCGTAGGTAGCAAGCTTTATATTTTTGTCGGGTTTAAATGTGTTGATTGCCTTTATAAGTCCTATCGTTCCGATTGAAATCAAATCCTCCACATTTATTCCGGTATTTTCAAATTTACGGGCTATATAAACAACAAGCCTTAGATTATGTTCAATTAGTATTGATTTTGCATCATTATCTGAAATTCGTTCCAGAAGTTCTTCCTCTTCATCCTTTGTAAGTGGCGATGGCAGTACATCCTGTCCTCCTATGTATAGTATCTCTTCTCCTATGCACAGTCTTGCTATCTTACCTTTTATGTCCTCTATTAAAGTAAGCATGTTTAAAATCCTTTCTAAGTCATAATCGAGTTTAATATTAAATCGTCGGAGAATCTGTTGCCGGCGTATGCCATAACAACCTCATCGTACTGTCTTCCGTCTACCCAAACCCTGTCAAGCTTTATACCCATAACTGTCCCTGATTTTCCCAAAGACATAAATGGAATAATTCTCATTTCAAATCTTTTTGCCAGGCTCATTATGTTTTCCTTTGATATTTCACATTCTAAAAGCTCCCTGAAAATCCTTTCACTTGCAAGTATTACAGGAAGTCCGCCTGACAAAAGCATATTTCCCGTATCGTAAAAACCATCAGTGGTTAGTTTTTTGTTCTTAAATTCTAAAATCACTTCACCTTTTTTCTTGTTAATATTTTTTCTTAAAACGCATATCAGAAAGTAAACAGGAACAGGTACCAAAAGACCTGAAAATGCATTTAAATCAAGAAAATTTATTATTCCTGACATAATAAAAGAAACTGCAAGATAAGATATGTACCGTCTGAAAATTTCTTTTCTGTCAAGCGGTGAAAATACCATAGAAATCATAAAAAATGGCATAATAAATCTTGCGGGAGGTCTTGTAAATATTTCAAAATACGGAATAAAAGCAAGCACTCCCAAAACTCCGCCCAAAGTGGCTGCAAGCAAAATCTTTAATAAAGGTGCTTTTTTTGAATACACCTTACACAGAATAAACAAAATTTCTGCATCAAACGTAAAATTTATTAAAAAAGAAATGTCTGCATATACTGTCACAGTACCCCTCTCCTTTGTACCTATTATGAAATTATTATAGCAAAGATATGCTGTATTTCCTGTCGCAAAGCGTTGTTGGTTTTTGGCATAAGTTCGACAAATATATTAAATTTTCTATTGCATTAAATTTTAAAATGAAGTATAATGTAGAAAAGAGGTGATTTAGCAGTGAAAACTGAAAAACATATAACATCAATCGGCGGTCAGGCAATCCTTGAGGGAGTTATGATGCGTGGTCCTTTTAAAACTGCTATGGCTGTCAGAAAGCCTGACGGAGAAATCGTTTGCAAAGTAGATGAAAACGGTACTAAAAAGAAAAATAAGTTCCTTTCCCTGCCTATAGTTCGTGGCTGTGTCAATTTTATTTCCAGCCTTGTCCTTGGTATGAAAGCTATAATGTTTTCAGCAGAGTTTATTGATCTTGAGGATGAAGAAGAAACAGAAAGCAAATTTGATAAGTGGCTTGAGGAAAAGTTTGGCGATAAAATTAAAGACATTGTTATTTATGTCGCTATTGCTCTTTCACTTGTTTTAAGCGTTGGTCTTTTTATACTCCTACCAACTGCAATTGCGCAAGGAATCCAGGATGGGTTAAAATGGTTTGGTTTTGAGGAATTTGCCTCAACCGGCAGCTTCTTAAGCACAGTTGAAGGCATTGTTAAAATGCTGATTTTCCTTACCTATATGTACTTAATTTCGCGAATGAAGGAAATTCGCCGCGTATTTGAATATCACGGTGCTGAGCATAAAACCATCGCTTGTTATGAAGCAGGCGAAGAACTTACAGTTGAAAATGTAAAAAAACATACTCGCTTTCATCCAAGATGCGGAACAAGCTTCCTTCTTATTGTAATGATTGTCAGTATTGCAATTTACGCACTTCTTCCTGGTTTTGACCAGTATAGTGCCATTATTCGCTTATTACTCAGAATGGGAACAAGAATACTGCTTCTTCCTGTTGTTGCAGGCCTTTCTTATGAGGTTATCAAGCTTGCAGGCCGTTCAAATGGCTGTGTAAGAACCCTTACCAAGCCTGGGCTTTGGTTGCAAAGACTTACCACCTGTGAACCTGACGATTCACAGATTGAGGTTGCAATTCAATCTATGTTGGCAGTTATTCCGGAAGATAAGGAATCAGATAAATGGTAATTAAAGAACTACTTCAAAATTCTATTTCAACTTTAAGAGAGTCAGGAAATGATAATCCTGTTTTTGAAGCACATGCAATTTTCCGCCATGTGCTTTCTCTTTCTGCAACAGATTTGGTTTTGATGCATGATAAAAAGATTTCCAAAGCACATGAAAAGAAGCTTTTGGCATATCTAAAAAGACGAGTTTCCGGCGAGCCGCTTCAGTACATTCTGGGAACACAGGAGTTTATGTCGTTGGAATTTAAGGTAACACCATCGGTGCTTATTCCAAGAGCAGACACCGAAACTTTAGTGGAATATGTAATAGACAAAAAGAAAAATGACGGTTTTTCCCTGCTTGACATCGGCACAGGAACAGGTTGCATACCCTTGAGTATTGCGGCATTTTGTCCGAGAGCGTTTGTCCGCGGGATTGACATTAGCCCTGATGCAAAAAAACTTGCAGAGGAAAACTCAAAAAAATTAATGCTGACATCCCGAGCAAGCTTCGAGCTGTGCGATATTTTAAACGAAATCCCAAACGGAAAATATGATATTATTACATCAAATCCACCTTACATTAAAACAGAAGTGATTGATGGATTACAGACAGAAGTTAAAGACTTTGAGCCTCACCTTGCTTTAGATGGCGGTGAAGATGGACTTACATTCTACCGCAGAATTTGCCATATTGCACCAAATCTTTTGACAAAGAACGGTATATTAGTATTTGAAATCGGATATGATCAGGCAGATGAAGTATCTTGTCTGATGGAAAAGAATTTTACAGATATATCTGTCATAAAGGATTTGTGCGGAAACGACCGTGTAGTTGTTGGGACATTAAAATAATTTAACAACAAAAAAAGACTGAATGAATTTCATTCAGTCTTTTTAATTTAGACTTATTTCTTAAGGTTAGCTTCAAGCTTTGCAAGTTCTTCAGCGATTTCCTTTGGAAGTCTGTCGCCGAACTGTGCGAAGTATTCCTTCTGATTTGCAACATCTTCAAGCCATACTTCCTTATCAACTGTAAGAAGTGCCTTTAGAGTATCTGCATCAATGTCAAGGTTTGTGATGTCAATATCTTCCGGCTTTGGCATGTAACCGATTGCATTATCAACAGCATCTGCCTTACCTGCACATCTGTCAAGAATCCAAAGAAGAACTCTCATGTTGTCACCAAATCCTGGCCACATGAAGTTACCTTCGTCATCCTGTCTGAACCAGTTAACATGGAAAATCTTTGGAGCCTTAGCAGGGTCCATCTTTTTACCCATAGCAAGCCAGTGACCAAAGTAATCAGCCATATTATAACCAACGAATGGTTTCATAGCCATTGGGTCGCGTCTTACAACGCCAACTGCACCAGCAGCAGCTGCTGTCGTTTCAGAAGCCATTGTTGCACCTACAAATACACCGTGCTGCCAATCTCTTGCCTGATATACAAGCGGAGCACATTTAGCGCGTCTTCCACCAAATACGATTGCGTCGATTGGAACACCCTGTGGGTTTTCAAATTCAGGTGAAATGCATGGGCAGTTTACTGCAGGAGCAGTAAATCTTGAGTTTGGATGAGCAAGCTTGTTGCCTTCTGCTACAAATTCAGGTCCGTTAACCTTTGCACCCTTCCACTCTGTTGCATTAACAGGAGGGTTCTTATCAAGACCTTCCCACCAAACTGTCATATCATCATCATTGATAGCAACATTTGTGAAGATTGTGTTCTTCTTTGTTGATTCAAGAGCGTTGAAGTTTGTCTTAACTGATGTTCCTGGTGCAACACCAAAGAAACCAGCTTCTGGGTTAATAGCATAAAGTCTTCCGTCAGGACCGATTCTTAGCCATGCAATATCGTCACCAACTGTCCAAACCTTATATCCCTTTTCCTTTAGGTATTCCGGTGGAATAAGCATTGCAAGGTTTGTTTTACCACAAGCTGATGGGAAAGCTGCTGCAATATAGCGAACTTCACCCTGTGGATTTTCAAGACCAAGAATAAGCATATGTTCAGCCATCCAGCCTTCTTTCATACCAAGGTATGATGCAATACGAAGAGCAAAGCACTTTTTACCTAGAAGTACATTACCGCCGTAAGCTGAGTTGATTGACCAGATTGCAGAATCCTGTGGGAACTGAACAATGTATCTTTCTTCAGGGTTAACATCTTTCTTAGCGTGCAAGCACTTAACAAAGTCATCACTGTCGCCAAGCTGGTCTATAACCTTTTTACCGATTCTTGTCATAATAGCCATGTTTAGTACAACATAGATACTGTCTGTAAGCTCGATACCAATCTTAGAAAATGGTGATCCAACAGGACCCATTGAATAAGGAATAACATACATTGTTCTTCCTTCCATTGAACCCTCATAAAGAGCCTTTAATTTAGCGTACATTTTTGCTGGTTCCATCCAGTTATTTATAGGGCCTGCTTCTTCTTCTGTTGGAGTACAGATAAATGTTCTGTCCTCTACTCTTGCAACATCGTTTTCAGCAGTTCTGTGATAGTAGCAACCAGGAAGCTTTTCCTGATTAAGCTTAATCATTTCTCCAGTTGAAACAGCTTCTGCACGAAGTGCTTCAAGCTGCTCCTCGCTACCGTCAATCCATACAATCTCGGATGGTCTGCACATAGCAATCATTTCGTCCATCCATGACTTAACAGCATTATTGTTTGTCATAACTTTTCCTCCTTTTATAATAGAACATGATACCTACATTATTGATAAAATGGTAACAATGTAAATATCTGCTATTTTTTCTCATTTACCATTATATCACAGTTTTGTCAATAATGGAAGAGTTTTTTTTATTATTTACAATTTTTTCGCATTTTAACAAATAAATTGACTAATTCCCTGTCCTTTTTGATAAAACATCTAAATAAAATTTAAAAAAAGTGTTGACAGGTAAATATTTGTATGTTATGCTTTAACTGTATTAATACAAATAGTACAGTTATGGAGGTGATTTAATGATAACACTTGACTACAAAAATGACAAGCCTTTGCATGAGCAAATAACTCAAGGTATTAAAGATTTGATTATTTGCGGAGTATTGGCTCCAGGTGACCAATTGCCGTCAGTAAGAGAGCTTTCTGTTAACCTTACTGTAAATCCGAATACAGTACAAAGGGCATATAAAACCCTTGAAACAGAAGGTGTAATTTACTCAATTCGCGGTAAAGGAAATTTTGTAGCCGAATCTCACGAAATTGATAACCGTACCCTTGACAAGCTGTATCTTTCCCTATCAGAAACCATACGCGAGCTTGCATTTTACGGCGAAACACCAGAAAAAATTTTAAAAGTTACTAACAATATATTAAAGGAAAGGAATGACGATAAATGATCAATGTTAAAAATGTAGTAAAAACATTTGACGGTTTTCACGCATTGGACGGATTTAATATGACAGTTAAGCGTGGAAGCATATACGGTCTTGTTGGTCCTAATGGTGCCGGAAAAACCACTATAATAAGTCACTTAACCGGCGTTTTGCATCAGGACACAGGAAAAATCTCCATTGCCGGAGAGGATGTTTGGGAAAATGCTGAACTTAAACAAAAAGTTCTTTCTATAAATGATGACTGGTACTACTTTGGTACATATACAATTAAGGAAATGGCAAAGTTCTATGAAAGTGTTTACAAGAACTTTAACCGTGAACGCTTTGAAAAGCTTGGCGAAATTCTGCACTTCAATGAGAACACTCAAATTCGCAGACTTTCTAAAGGTATGAAGAAACAGGTTGCGTTCCGCTTGGTGCTATCTTGCATGCCGGAAGTTTTGATTTTGGATGAGCCACTTGATGGTCTTGACCCTGTTATGCGTAAACAAATAATGAATGTTATAATCTCTGATGTTGCAGAAAGAAAAATGACTGTTTTGGTTTCTTCTCACAATCTTCGTGAGCTTGAAGACATCTGCGACCATGTTGGAATTATACATCACGGAAAAATGGTTATTGAAAAGCCTCTTGATGACCTAAAGGGTAATGTTCAGAAGCTTCAGCTTGCATTTTCAGGCGATTTCCCTGAAGTTTTAAAGGATGCTTTGGATATTCTTCACCTTTCAAAAACGGGATCTGTGTATACCGCAATCGTAAAAGGCGATTCTGATAGTATAACTGACATTGTATCTGCAGCAAATCCTTTGATTTTTGATAAGGTTAGCCTTACTTTAGAAGAAGTATTCATTTATGAGTTAGGAGGTTTGGGTTATGACTTCAAGCAAATCATTGTTTAATTTCGGAATTTATAAAAACACCATAAAGCGTTTTAAATGGGGTAGCTTACTGTATTTTATAATACTCTTCTTCTCCCTGCCGTTCATTCTGCTTGTGCAGGAGAAAGATTATCTTTTAAATGCTTATGACCGCATTTTAGAAACAACGCCGCTTATCTTGCAAAGCGGATTTATGGTAATACCAATTCTTCTTGCTATGATTGTCCCGACAATTGTTGCTACGCTTTGCTTCAACAATGTACATTCAGCAAAGCAAAGTAACTTTGTACACGCACTGCCTGTAACACGACTTGAAAATTACATTTCAACCATTTTGGCAAGCTTGACACTAATGATAGTTCCTGTACTATTGAATGCAGGTATACTTCTTATAATGAGCCTTACGGGATATCAGGAAATTATTACTTCTTCATCGGTAGTATATTGGTTTTTTGTTAACATTACGATTAGTTTCATAATGCTTTCTGTGTCTGCATTTTCAGCATATTTGACAGGACACACCGCAGCTCATATTGCCATAAATTTACTTATTCACACAGCCCCGCTTATTATAGCATTGGGAATTTATCTTGTAAGCCAGACCTTCCTTTTTGGTTTTTCAGATTCAGACAACTTTATTGCAAATGAGATTGTCTATAATACCCCAATGGTATGGCTTTACGCAGAATCTCTCGATTACAGAGAAGTTATGAATTTATTCATAAAGCCGCAAATATGGATATTTATTGCAATGGCAATCGCATTTTATATACTTGCCTATATGCTATACAAAAACCGCAAGATTGAATCCTGTGGTGATGTAGCAGCATTTAAGATTTTTAGACCGATTTTAAAATACACAGCAACTGTTTTTGCAGCAATTTTGATATTCGGTGTTCTCGCTTCAAGTAATCTTGGTGCAGTAGCAATTTTCACCATAGCTGCAGTTGTAACCGCTGTTGTGTACTTTGCGTCAGAAATGCTTATTAGAAAGACTGTAAAGGTATTTGGAAGCTATAAAGGCTACATTGGATTTGCTGCAATTATGGCAATTATCATAAGCGTATTTGCTTATACTGACATATTCGGCTATGAACACAGAATTCCGGAGCGAGCTGACATTGAAAGCGCTACAATATACTATAGATTTAGTGAAAATATTCCGTTTGTAGCGGATGACAAGCTCATTGAAGATGTGCGCACCATGCATTCAGAATTCATTAGCGATATTCCTGTAGTGGAAGACCCTAACGGATGGTGGTATACAAAGCTTTATGTTAAGTACAATTTAAAAAATGGTAAAGTTCTTACCCGTGAATATAAGGTATCTGAAGAAGTTCACAAACGCGCACTTTCAAAGATGTACGAAACCGCAGAATACAAGAATATCATATACAGCTTTGATGTTCTGAATATTGACAAAGTTAAAAATATGACTATGAGAATGGGTACTCC
>JAZNWI010000053.1:0-1506 GCA_045593305.1 Clostridia bacterium
AGACACTATGATTAAATATCCAAACTATGACAGAAGCATACTCTCAATTGCTTCATCAGTTTTAAATCATTTCGGCGTTAAGGACTGCCAACACAAGACCTTACCCGAATTTGATAAATTACTCGAAAAAGACTACAAAAATATTATAGTAATTCTTTTTGACGGATTGGGAACCGGCTCATTAAACTACCACCTCAAAGAAAATGATTTTTTGAGAAAGCATTATGTAACCGATATTTCTTCCGTTTTCCCATCAACAACCGTTGCTGCAACTACATCAATTTTGAGTGGCTACTCCCCTCTGGAGTGTGGTTGGCTCGGCTGGGACTTATACTTTAAAGAAATCGGTGAAAATGTTGCTGTTTTCAAAAACGCTTTACAACGAAACGGTGAGCCTGCCGCAAAATACAACGTAGCTCACAAATACATTCCTTATAAAAACATTATGCAAAGAATTGAAAAAGTCAATGGCAGAAAAAGTGCTTACTGTGTAGCCTTCTTTTCAAAGTACCGCATCAGAAGTGTTGAAGATATTTGCAAGACCATTTATAAGCTTTCCAAAAGGAGAAAAAAGAAATACATATACGCTTATTGGAATCAGCCTGACCATGCAATGCACGGTCACGGAGTAACAAGTCCTGAAGCACACAAAGAGATTGTGCATATTAACAGCGAGGTAGAAAAGCTTTGCGGTAAATTGAAGGATTCACTTATAATTATCACCGCTGACCACGGACTTTGCGATAGTGTAAATCTGTTCTTTGAGGATTATCCCGAGCTTTACAATATGCTGAAAATCCCACCATCAATTGAACCCGGCAGAGCTATGAGCTTATTTGTGAAAGACGGCTTACAGGAAAATTTCAAAGATGAGTTCAATAAACACTTTGGTGATTCATTCAGATTAATGACAAAGGAAGAGGTATTCTCAGAAAAAATTTTAGGCTATGGTAAGCCCCATCCGAGAACACATGGCTTTGTTGGTGATTTTCTTGCCATAGCTACTACTGAAAAAACATTATTTACCGCAAGAGAAGAACACGAACCCGTAGGTGTTCACGCAGGACTCACAGAAGAAGAAATGACTGTGCCCTTTATAGCAATAGAGACTGATAAGAGGAAACGACGATGAATATAATACAAAAAATAAAGCAGATAAAATACATAAAAACCACTCCTGTACTTGAAACAGAAAGACTGATTCTTCGTCCTATCACACCAAAGGATGCAGACGCAGCTTTCGTATGGTTGAGTGACGAAAAGGTTAATAAATTTATGCCATATAACCTTTATGAAAACACAGATGAAGTTTTGCATTGGATAAACATAATAATCCCAAAAGACAAGAATTGCCATTGGGGAATTGTGCTCAAAGAAAACGACCTTTTAATTGGTAGCTGTAGCATTGGTCCTGACAAAAAAGAACCCGGTGCTTGGGGATTCGGTTACAATATCCGTTCTGATTATTGGAACAAAGGTTTAACCACAGAAGCTACAAAACGAATG
>JAZNWI010000054.1:0-22086 GCA_045593305.1 Clostridia bacterium
CCGCTGTCAACCTGGCTTGGTCATGTGGCTGAATCTATCGGAATCAATGATTATATAATTCTTGCAGTGACAATGCTTTCAAATTTTGTTTTGGAGTTCTTATTCTGCAAGTTTATAATTTATAAAAATCAAGAAAACACATTAACACGAAAATAGAAAGGATAAATTATGGAAAAGAAATTAAAAAAATCTGCAACAGACAGAAAAATATCAGGAGTTTGCGGTGGAGTAGCTGAATATTTAGGTCTTGATCCGACCTGGGTTCGTCTTGGCTGGGCAGCAATTACTTTATTTGCTTGCGGAACAGGAATAATAGCGTATATTATTGCTGCAATAATAATTCCTGAACCTGAAAATACAATTTAATTTAAGAGGTACTTTCAAATGAAAAAGATAGTAGCGGCAATTCTTGCATTGTTGGTTACATTAACCGCAGGAGTTGTATCAGCTGAAGAAGATATTTCTGTATTCTATAATGGGACACAAATAACCTTTACCGAAAAAAATATAGTTATGAACCAAAGAACATTGGTTCAACTGCGACCAATTGCAGAAGCACTTGAATTAGGAATAGAATATGCAATAGAATCGGGGAGTGTAATTCTTTCAAATGCAGATTCCGTTGTAATTTTTAAATTAAACTCTAATATTATAGATGTTAATGGCTATGAAAAGACAATGGATGTTCCTTTGATTGCACATAATAACTATACTTTTGTGCCGATAAGAAGTCTTGTTGAACCATTCGGTAATGATATTGTGTATGATGGTGAAACACGAACTATCACTATAACAACAAAGGATGAATCATACGAAAGCCCGGATTTACCGAAAGCTCCAATTGAGTTTGCCCGTGAATTCAAAAAAATATTCTTCTACCAATCACAACCCGATTTAGCGTTTGAAAATAATGGGAGAGGGTATTGCTGGACATGTTCTTATGCAATGTTATTCTCAAGTCTTTCTGAAAATGTTATTTCTCCGATAGATGTTGCAAGCTACAATATTGCAAATGGATTTGTAGGGAATTACATGGCACCGCATGAGAGCATTGCCCGTTATTTTGGATTTGAATTAGTCCCGGCGCTTTCAGAAGACTCCCGTTATTTTGCGGGATTTAATATTAAAGGTAAAGGCGAAACAACACTTAATGTAGCTTCAGATGAAGATGCGAAAAGTGCAATTTGTGAAGCATTGACCAATTTCCCGAACGGTGTTATAGTGCGATATGAAGGATATCCACACTCTATGTTAGCTGTTGATTACGATGAAGAGAGAGTCTACTTTAATGACCCTGCAAAAGCAAAAGGCGAACATATACCGTTTGAAGAGACTTGTCTTACTAAATTTACTTTGTCTGATATAAGCTTTATACAAGCAATAAAACCATATAACGAAGGAATTTAAACTATGATAACCGAAAAATCTTGTGGTGGTGTTATTTACAGAACAGTAGGTAATACCAGAGAATATTTCATTCTTTTAAATAAGAAAAATGATGCAAAAGGTCATTGGGGATTCCCGAAAGGACACATAGAATACGGCGAAAACGAGTACGAAACAGCTGCCCGTGAAATTTTTGAAGAAACAGGGCTTTATGTTGTTTTTCGTGGTGATACACGCATAGTTTCCCACTATAGTCCTAAGCCTGGTGTCGAAAAAGATGTAGTTTATTTTGTTGCTACAATACGAAATAATCAAAATGTAAAATTACAAAAAGAAGAAGTGGCAGATTATAAATGGTGCACTTTTTCTGAGGCAAAAGCACTTTTGACCTTTGACAGAGACATTTTGCAAAAAGCTGAAAATTCATTTTTGAAATAATGAAAATTGTGTAGACATTTAAAATAAAATAGTATATAATTATCTTAAATGAAAAAGAAAGGATTTTAGTACAATGGACGAAAAAGTATTTGTTATGAATCATCCTTTGATTCAGCATAAGCTATCAATTATGAGAGATAAAAATACATCAGTAAAGGATTTTCGTGAATGTGCTCACGAAGTAGGTCTTCTTTTGGGATATGAGGCTACAAAAGATCTTGAACTTGAAGAATTTGAACTTGAAACACCTATTACCAAAATGGTAGGAAAAAGAACTAAAAAGGGTGTTGCGCTTGTTCCGATATTGCGAGCAGGACTTGGTATGGTTGATGCGCTTATGGACCTTATCCCATCTGCTAAAATCGGACATATCGGCCTTTATAGAAATGAAGAAACATTAGAACCTGTTGAATATTATTGCAAGGTTCCAACCGATATTGAAAAGCGACAGGTACTTGTTTTAGACCCAATGCTTGCAACCGGAGGTAGTGCTGTTGATGCAATAACTCTATTAAAAAGACGCGGTGCAAAGGATATTAAATTTGTTTGTATTATTTCTGCACCGGTTGGAATTGAAGCACTTCGAAAAGCGCATCCTGATGTTGATATCTACTGCGGTGCTGTAGATGAAAAGCTTAACGAAAAAGGATATATCGTTCCTGGTCTTGGCGATGCAGGTGACAGACTTTTCGGTACACTTTAATAGATAAACGGTGAGCATTTGTTCACCGTTTTAATATGACTTATAATTGGAGGAAACACACCAATGAGAATGCGCAAAAAGAAAAACTGCGACACAAGACTTGATAACAGCGGAAGTCTTTGGATAAGAACTCCTGAAGAATTAAAAGGTGAATGGCACAACGAATTTGGCAATTCAAACCCGATTCATCTTGAAATCGGTTGCGGAAAAGGACAATTTATCTGCCAGATGGCACAAAAGTATCCTGATGTCAACTTTATTGCTCTTGAGGTTGAAAAGAATGCAATCGTTATCGCCATGGAAAAAGCAGAGCCTTTAGCTCTTAAAAATCTGCGTTTTATAATTGCGGATGCTGCAAACTTAGGCGAATACTTTGAAAAGGGCGAAGTAAACAGAATTTACCTTAATTTTTCAGATCCTTGGAAGAAAAATAAGCAGGCAAAACGCCGTCTTACCCACAAAAATTTCCTTGATGTTTATAAAAAGGTTATAAATATTGGAGATATGATTTGCTTTAAAACAGATAACCAAAAATTGTTTGAGTTTTCTCTGAATTCCTTTGCTCAGGAAGATTTTAAAATGTCAAATATAACCTTTGACCTGCATAATTCAGGCTTTGAAGATAATGTTATGACAGAATACGAAACAAAATTTTCGGAAGCAGGGATGCCAATATACAGAGTTTGTGCAGAATATGTAAGATAAAAAACCACCCATATGGGTGGTTTTTTAATTTTGACTGAAAACGAATTCTTTTCCTGTCATATTAAAGGGAATAAGAAAATCTGAGTCCAAATTTTCCTTATGCATATCAACACTACGAATTGTGCGGTTTTGATATGTGCTGTAATAATAAATCCCTTTGTCTGTATTACAGCAAGAGGAATAAACTGTAATTTCATCCTTATCATTCACCTTTACGCACCCTCGGACTTGCCCTACATAAGACAAAATATGAAAAAATTGGCTTATGCTATCCATTTCTTTGGTACTGCATGTTGATAAATGTTTTGCAAACACAGCTCTTATAAATCTTGACATTGATGAAAAATCTCCCGGAAGCCCTAACCCGCCCAGACCTTCTGAATATGCAGAATATGGAAGCCTTTCTGAAAAAGTCTTTTCAGGGTTTCTTGCTGAAACCTGTGCGTAATTATTCAAGTTAAACATTTGAAAGGGGAAGGGCGGATTATTTGTGAGAACACCAATTGTATTCTCATAAATTTTAAGTCCGTCCTTTACCGTTTCTACAGTAATGGCTTCTTTTTTATCGGCAATTATCCAGTGAAGAGGGGACAATGGGAAATCATCACTATATGCAATATCAGAAATGTTTGCTTTTTTAAGAAAATCTGCAACTTCTGATACACTTTTGAAATTTCCTAAAATAAAGGGAATCAACTCAAAAGGTGCTATATTATAAGACTCTTGCTGAGGTTTAAAATAAACAGCATTTTCCGGAAAATTGAGCCCCGCTATTGATAAGCCTTTTTCGTTGGTTCCATCATAATAAAGAGGGTATCCATTATCGATTTTTGCAACACCAATCATTGCATAATGTGACTTTAAAGCAGGGAGCATCCTGAAATTGAACACATAATTTCTTGGTGTAATAACAACCTGTTCACCTAAAGAATATTCAAGGTCCAGATTTCTTCCAAAATAATGGTCACATGTTTTAAAAGTAAGAGCGGTGCACATAAATATTCCTCCCGTAATATATTGTGCAGTAAAGAAGGGAAGATACTTGGAAATTTTTATGCAAAAAAAATACACAGAGTAAAACTCTGTGCATTTCATATTAATAATTTTCCGCTCTTACTTCGAAGTAGCTTTGTGGATGAGCACATACAGGACAAATTTCCGGAGCTTTCTTGCCAACAACAAGATGTCCGCAATTACGGCATTCCCACATTGTTTCGCCGGCTTTTTCGAAGACTTTATTCATCTGTACATTATCAAGAAGTCTTCTGTAGCGTTCTTCATGTGATTTTTCGATTAGCGCAACTGCACGGAATTTTGCAGCAAGCTCTGTAAAGCCTTCAGCTTCAGCTTCATCTGCAAAAGTTTTGTACATATCTGTCCATTCGTAGTTTTCTCCGTCTGCTGCTGCTTCAAGGTTAGCTTTTGTATCACCAATGCCTTTTAACTCTTTAAACCACATTTTTGCGTGTTCTTTTTCGTTATCAGCAGTCTTTTGGAAGATAGCGGCTATCTGTTCATAGCCTTCCTTTTTTGCAACTGATGCAAAATATGAATACTTGTTTCTAGCCTGTGATTCGCCGGCAAATGCGGCCATAAGATTTTGTTCTGTTTTTGTTCCTTTATAATCCATAACAATTCTCCTTACTAAAGTATGGTAAATAATAAAATCTTTTACAATTTTATTATTTTCATTCTAACATAATTTTAAACATAAATCAATAAATTTTTTTGTATTTTTTTGGATAAAAATCCGTGGATTTTAAGTAATAAAATTACAATTATTTATTGACAAAATACAAATAATATGGTAGTATATATTTAATCTTTAAGTTTGGTACAGAGATGCCGGCAAGATTTTGTATTGAATAATGGATGTGTACTCTTTTTTTTGAGTATGCACTTGTCGTTTGTATGCAAAACTCTTGCCATTGGTAAGAGTTTTTATTGTGTAAACAACAAGGTTATGGATACCCGACTGCAATCTGTGATTGCGTTATCGGGTCAGGTTCTTATTTTTTGTGGAGGTGATATTGTGGACTTAATATTAAAAGGTGCCAAGGTTTATATTGATGGGCAATTTAAGGAAACTGATATTACCATTTCTAATGATAAAATTGAATCAATTGGAACTGCCGATAGCAATTATCCTGTTATGGATTGTACCGGCTTTCATATATTTCCCGGTTTTACAGATGTTCATGTTCATTTGCGCGAACCGGGTTTTTCATATAAAGAAACAATAAAAACCGGAACAATGGCAGCAGCGCGTGGCGGCTATACAGCTGTGTGCAGTATGCCTAACTTAAATCCGGTGCCGGATAGTGTTGAGAATCTAAGAATTCAGGAAGAAATAATTGAAAAAGATGCGGTAATTGATGTTTTTCCTTTTGCATCTATAACAAAAGAGCAAAAGGGAGAAGCACTTTCAGATATTAAAGAGCTTTCAAAGCAAGTAATCGGGTTTTCTGATGATGGACGCGGTGTTCAATCGAAAGAAATGATGGAAGAGGCTATGAGGCAAGTAAAAGCCGAGGGTAGCATTATTTCAGCTCACTGTGAAGATAATTCACTTCTATTTGGTGGATATATTCACGACGGTAAATACGCAAAAGAACATAATCACAAGGGCATTTGCTCAGAAAGCGAATGGGGCCCGATAAAAAGAGATATTGAACTTATAAAAAAGACCGGCGTTAAGTATCATGTATGTCATATTTCAACTGCAGAAAGCGTTGATTTAATAAGAAAAGCAAAACAAGAGGGACTTTCGATTTCCTGCGAAACAGGTCCGCATTATCTGGTCTTCAACGATTTGGATTTAAAAGAAGAGGGAAGATTCAAGATGAATCCACCAATTCGTTCCGAAAAAGACAGATTAGCTCTTTTAGAGGGAATTATAGATGGTACAATAGATATGATTGCAACAGACCATGCACCACATTCTTATGAAGAAAAATCAAGAGGTCTTGAAAAAAGTATGATGGGTGTTGTGGGGATTGAAACAGCTTTTCCTGTTCTTTATACAAAACTTGTTAAAACAGGAGTTATAACTTTAGAAAAACTAATCAATCTGATGCACGATGCACCAAAAAATGTATTCGGTATTGGAAATGATATAAAAGTTGGAGAAAATGCCAACCTTACGGTTTTTAATCTTGACAAAGAATACGAAATAGACCCAAATGAGTTTTTGTCTATGGGCAAGGCTACGCCGTTTGAAGGCGACAGGGTCTTTGGAAGATGTATGTTAACAATTTACAAGGGGGATATAGTATGGAAAGAAAATTCGACAGAAAACTAGTATTAGAAGACGGTAGCGAATACTATGGCTTCGGCTTCGGCGGAGACAGCGAACGCGTATGCGAAATCGTTTTCAATACTTCTATGGCAGGATATCAGGAAATAGTTTCTGACCCGTCATATACTTATCAGATGGTAGTTATGACATATCCTTTAATCGGTAATTATGGTATCGCGGATGAGGATTTTGAATCTAAAAGCGTAACTGTCGGCGGAGTTGTTGTAAGAGATTATAACGATATGCCAAGTAATTTCCGTTATACAAAAACACTTGGCGAGATACTTGCAGAAAACAATGTTCCGGGTATCTGGGGAATTGATACAAGAAAACTTACAAGAAATCTTCGTGATACTGGTGTTAAAAAAGCTCTTATAACAGACGCCCAGACAAGTATTGACGATGCAATGGAAGTTTTAAAGGAACGCGAAATCCCAGCTGACGCAGTTAGTCGCGTAAGCTGTAAGAAGAGATGGTATTCAAGAACTTCAAACCACAAATTCAATGTTGCAATTCTGGACTTGGGTGTAAAATCAAGCATCATTAAAGGTCTTAATCAGCGTGGTTGCAATATAACAGTTCTTCCATACGATACAAAAGCTGAAGAAATCGAATTTTTGCGTCCTGACGGAGTTTTAATCTCAAACGGACCGGGAAATCCTGAAGATTTACCGGAGGTTATTGAAACAATTAAAGCTATCCGCGGAAAGTTCCCGATTTTTGGTGTCGGTTTAGGCCATCAACTGATTGCTCTAAGCTATGGAGCTAAGGTTTACAAAATGACTTTTGGTCACCATGGAGCAAACCAGCCTGTGAGAAATCTTTCAAACGGTAAAATTGAGATTTCTAATCAGAATCACTGCTATGCAGTTGATAGCGATTCTGTAAAAAATACAAATCTTGAGATAACACACTTAAATGTCATGGATAATACCGTTGAAGGCGTTAAATGTGATAATGACAACATTTACTCAGTACAATATCATCCTGAAAGTATGCCAAAGCAGGATGACGGATGTTACTTATATGATGAGTTTATCAGCAAAATGAAGGAGGGTCAGAAAAATGCCTAAGAGAAAAGACATAAAAAAAGTAATGGTTATAGGCTCAGGCCCTATTGTTATTGGACAAGCCGCAGAGTTTGACTATGCCGGAACACAAGCTTGTCTTGCACTTAAAGAAGAGGGATATGAGGTTGTTTTGGTAAACTCAAACCCTGCAACAATCATGACCGATACATCAATCGCCGACAAAGTATATATGGAACCACTAACGCTTGAATATGTGGCAAAAATCCTAAGATACGAGCGTCCTGATGCCATTATTCCAGGTATCGGTGGTCAGACCGGTCTTAACCTTGCTATGCAGCTTGCGAAAAAGGGAATATTACAGGAATGTCAGGTTGAACTTTTAGGAACAAGTGTAGAAAGTATTGAAAGAGCAGAAGACAGAGAGCTTTTCAAAGAACTTTGTGAAGAACTTGGAGAGCCTGTACTTCCATCAATTATCACTCATTCAATTGAAGAAGGAAAGAAAGCAGCAGAAGAAATCGGTTATCCTGTTGTTCTTCGTCCTGCTTTCACACTTGGCGGAACTGGTGGCGGTTTTGCTGATAATGAAGAGGAACTTTGTGAAATTATGAAGAATGCTCTCCAGCTATCACCGGTTGGACAGGTTTTGGTTGAAAAGAGTATTAAAGGCTATAAGGAAATTGAATACGAGGTAATGCGTGACCAGAACGACACTGCAATTACCATTTGTAATATGGAAAACTTGGACCCTGTTGGTATCCATACAGGCGACTCTATAGTTGTTGCACCTTGTCAGACATTATCAGCTAAAGAAAGCCATATGTTAAGGGAAAGTGCACTTAAGATTATTCGAGCACTTAAAATTGAGGGCGGATGTAATGTACAGTTTGCTCTTGACCCACAGTCATTTAACTACTACCTGATTGAAGTAAACCCAAGAGTTTCCCGTTCATCAGCTCTTGCTTCAAAGGCAAGTGGTTATCCAATTGCAAGAGTTACAGCAAAGGTTGCTCTTGGAATGACACTTGATGAAATTATGCTTGCAGGAATTCCTGCATCTTTCGAACCGTCACTTGACTATATCGTTACTAAGATGCCAAGATTTCCGTTTGATAAGTTTACATCAGCATCAAACAAGCTTTCAACACAGATGAAAGCAACAGGTGAAGTAATGGCACTTGGCAGAACTTTTGAAGAAAGCATGCTAAAAGCTATTCGTTCACTTGAAATTGGGGTTTGCCACCTTTATAAGTCAAAGTTTGACAAGGAAAAGATGTCAATTGATGAACTGCTTGCATATATCAAGGAGGGAACAGACGACAGAATTTACGCTATTGCTCAGCTTTTGTGGCTTGGCGTTGACGCATCAAGAATCTGCGATATCACCCAGATTGATATGTTCTTCCTTGACAAAATTAAGAAGATTGTTGAATTTGAAAAGGTACTTGAAGAAAATATAGGAAACCCTGATGTTCTTTTTGAAGCAAAGAAAATGGGCTTCTGCGATGAATATATTGCAGTTCTTTGGAAAATGAGCGAGGATGAGGTTTATAAAATCCGTAAAGAACACAATATGTTCCCGGTTTATAAATCAATTGACACCTGTGCAAGCGAATATAACAGCTATGTACCATATTTCTATTCAACTTATGAAGACGAAAACGAATCTATCGTAAGCGATAAGGAAAAAATCGTTGTTTTAGGCTCAGGACCTATCAGAATCGGTCAGGGTGTAGAATTTGACTACTCAACTGTTCATGCAGTTAAGACAATCAAAAATGCAGGATATGAAGCAATTATCATAAACAACAACCCTGAAACAGTTTCAACTGACTACACAACAAGTGATAAGCTTTATTTTGAGCCACTGACAGTTGAAGATGTTATGAACATAATTGAGCTTGAAAAACCGCTTGGTGTTGTGGCATCACTTGGTGGTCAAACTGCCATTAACCTTGCAGAACCACTATCAAAGCGTGGCGTTAAGCTTATCGGTACTGACTGTGTTGCAATTGATAATGCAGAAAACCGTGATGCATTTGAAAAAATAATGGAAAAACTTCAGATACCTCAGCCAAAAGGCCGTGCTGTAACAAAGATTGAAGACGGTGTTAAAGCTGCTGAAGAAATCGGTTATCCTGTACTTGTTCGCCCAAGCTATGTTCTTGGTGGCCGTGCAATGCAGATAGTTGCAGATGAAGAAGGACTTCGTCATTACTTAAAAACTGCGGTTGAAATTGATGAAGACAGACCGGTTTTGGTTGATAAATACATTATTGGTAAAGAACTTGAAGTTGACGCAATTTGTGACGGTACTGATGTTTTCGTTCCTGGAATCATGGAACATGTTGAGCGTACAGGTGTTCACTCAGGCGACAGTATCAGCGTGTATCCAACATTCAGCGTATCTGACAAAGCAAAGCAGACTATCCTTGACTATTCAAAGAAGCTTGGTCTTGGAATCGGCATCGTAGGACTTTTCAATATTCAGTTTATTGTTGATAAGAATGAAGATGTTTATGTAATTGAGGTAAACCCTCGTTCATCAAGAACTGTGCCATTTGTTTCAAAATCAACAGGATACCAGATTGCAGATATTGCAACTCTTGCAATGCTTGGTCATTCTCTGAAAGAACAGGGATACACCGAGCTTTATCCAAAGGAAAAGAACCGCTGGTATGTTAAGACTCCGGCATTCTCATTCTCAAAACTACGCGGACTTGATGCTTATCTATCACCTGAAATGAAATCAACAGGTGAAGCAATCGGTTATGATGATAAGCTGACTCGTGCACTTTACAAATCTTTGCAGGCATCCGGTATGAATGTTGTGAATTATGGAACAATATTTGTAACAGTTGCTGATAAGGACAAGGAAGAGGCACTTCCACTCGTAAAGCGTTTTTACGAGCTTGGATTCAACATTGAAGCAACAAAGGGAACTGCTGAGTATCTTAAGAAACATGGTGTAAGAACTCGTGTTATGGCTAAAATCAGCGAGGGTAATGAAGATATTCTTCATGCAATCCGCAAGGGTTATGTGAATTATGTAATCAATACACGCGATATTAACTCTATGAGCGAATCTGACGGTTACCAGATAAGAAGGTGTGCCGTTGAAAACAATGTAACAATGTTTACCGCTTTAGATACTGTAAAAGTTCTTTTAGATGTACTGGAAGAAATGACTATAACAATTTCAACTATTGACAAGGAGTAAGAAATGAAACAATCATTTTTTAAGGTTATTTCCAACAAAAGAATAGCAAAAAATGTATATGAAATGAAGCTTTCCGGTGATACTTCTCCAATTATCAATCCGGGACAATTTGTGAATATCAAAATTCAGAGTGAATTCTTAAGAAGACCTATATCTATTTGTGATTTTGACGATACAACTTTAACACTTATCTATAAGGTTGTGGGTAAGGGAACAAGCATAATGTCAGCAATGCAGGAAAATACCTGGCTTGATATATTGATTGCTTTAGGTAACGGCTTCAACACAAATGAAAGCGGAGAAAAACCTGTCCTGATTGGCGGCGGAGTAGGTGTTCCGCCTATGTTTAAGCTTGCAAAAGAGCTTATATCCGAGGGCAAGGATGTTTCCGTTATCCTTGGCTTTAACAAAGAGGAAGAAATATTCTATAAAGAAGAATTTGAGAAGATTGGTGCTAAAACCTATGTTACAACAGTTGACGGAAGTGTTGGAACAAAGGGATTTGTTACTGATGTCCTGAAAGACTTGGATTATTCCTATGTCTATACTTGCGGTCCTGAGCCGATGCTAAAGGCAGTTTATAACACATCAACTACAAGCGGTCAGTTCAGCTTTGAAGAGCGTATGGGTTGCGGATTTGGTGTTTGTATGGGATGTAGCTGTAAGACAAAATACGGAAATAAGAGAATTTGTATGGATGGCCCTGTGCTTAGAAAGGAGGAAATTATATGGTAGACACAAAAGTAAACCTTTGTGGCTTGGAACTTGATAACCCTATAATTCCTGCATCCGGCACATTTGGGTTTGGTTTTGAATTTTCAAGACTATATGATATTAACATTCTTGGTTCTTTCTCATTCAAGGGTACAACAAAAGAAGCAAGATTTGGCAACCCTACACCTAGAATTGCTGAATGTACTGCCGGCATGATTAACTCTGTCGGTCTTCAGAATCCTGGTGTTGATAAGGTTATTTCTGAAGAACTACCAAAAATGAAGAGATTTTTCAATAAAAAAGTAGTTGCAAACATTGGCGGATTTTCTGTTGATGAATTTGTTTATTGTGCAGAAAAGCTTGATAAAGAAGATCAAGTTGGCATTTTGGAAGTAAACATCAGTTGCCCGAATCTTCACGCTGGCGGTGAAAACTTTGGTAATAAGCCGGAATCTGCAGCAGAAATAACAAAAGCAGTAAAGGCTGTGACAACTAAGCCTGTTTTGATTAAATTATCACCTAATGTTACCGATATTGTTTCAATCGCTAAAGCCTGCGAAGAAGCAGGGGCAGATGGAATCAGCATGATAAACACACTACTTGGCATGCGAATTGATTTAAAAACCAAAAAGCCAATTATTGCAAATAAAATGGGCGGTTTCTCAGGCCCTGCAATTAAGCCGGTGGCACTTAGAATGATTTATCAGGTATATGATGCCGTAAACATCCCGATTTTAGGTATGGGCGGTGTTGCCAATGCAGAAGATGTTATTGAAATGATGCTTGCCGGTGCAACAGCGGTTTCAGTTGGTGCCGCAAACCTTGTTGACCCGTTTGTATGTAAAGATATTATCGAGGATTTACCTCGTGTTATGGAAAAATACGGAATAACCAGTTTAAAAGAAATTATAGGAGGTGCTCACCGTGGGTAAGGATGTTATCATAGCTTGCGATTTTTCAAGCAAGCAGGAGGTTTTGAGCTTTTTGGACAAATTCCAAGGGAAAAAGCCATTTGTAAAAATTGGTATGGAACTTTTCTATGCAGAAGGTCCATCAATCGTTAAGGAAATCAAGGAAAGAGGCCACAAAATCTTTTTAGACCTAAAGCTTTGCGATATTCCAAACACAGTTAAAAAATCAATGAAAGTTCTTTCGAACGCTGATGGTGATATGGCAAATCTTCATGCTTTTGGAACAAAAGCAATGATGGAAGCGGCAGTTGAGGGATTAACTCGTCCTGACGGAACAAGACCAATTCTTATTGCAGTAACTCAGCTTACTTCAACAAGCGAAGAGAGAATGAAAGCAGACCAGCTTATAAATGAGCCTCTTGATAAGGTTGTTATGCACTATGCAAAATGTGCATCAGAATGTGGTCTTGACGGTGTTGTATGCTCGCCTTTGGAAGCAGGTAAAGTTAAGGAAACCTGCGGAAAAGAGTTTATGACAGTAACACCTGGAGTGAGATTTGCTGACGGTGATGTTGGGGATCAGGTAAGAATAACAACACCTGAAAAAGCAAAGGAAATCGGCTCTGATTACATTGTAGTTGGCCGCCCTGTAACACAGGCGGAAGACCCGGTTGCAGCATACGAGAGATGCGTAAGAGAATTTGTAGGTTGAGGAGAAAATGATATGGAAAAGCTAATTGCAAAAGATTTATTATCAATAGGAGCAGTATTTTTAAGACCGGAACAGCCTTTTACATGGGCAAGCGGAATTAAAAGTCCAATTTACTGTGATAACAGACTTACACTAACAGCTCCGGCTGTAAGAAATGATGTTGAAAAGGGTCTTGCAGAAATCATTAAAAAGCACTACCCTGATGCAGAAGTTCTGATGGGAACTTCAACTGCAGGTATTGCACACGCTGCAATTACAGCACACCTTCTTGATATGCCAATGGGCTATGTACGCTCTGGTGCAAAAGACCACGGCAGAGGAAACCAGATCGAAGGTAAGCTTGAAAAAGGACAGAAAGTTGTTGTAGTTGAAGACCTTATTTCAACCGGCGGAAGTGTTATCGAGGTTGTTGATGCACTTCGTGATGCAGGTGCTGAAGTTTTAGGTATTGCATCAATCTTTACATACGGTATGAAAAAAGGTCTTGAAAGACTTGAAGCTGCAAATGTTAAGAATGTGAGCCTTTCAAACTTTGATGCAGTAGCAACTGTTGCCGCAGAAGAAGGATATATCAAAGCAGAAGATGTTGACAGACTAATTGCATTCAGAAACAATCCAAGCGATGAAAGCTGGATAAAAGGAGATAAATAATGAGAAGTCTTATCAATATAACTGATTTATCAGTTGAAGAAATTGAAGACCTTATAAAAGTTGCGAATGATATTATAGAGAATCCTGAAAAATACAGAGAAAAGTGCCGATATAAAAAGCTTGCAACTCTGTTTTTCGAACCATCGACTAGAACCAGATTAAGCTTTGAAGCAGCAATGATGGAGCTTGGCGGAAGTGTTCTCGGCTTTTCTGAAGCTCAAAGCTCGTCAAGTGCAAAAGGCGAAAGTGTTGGAGATACCGCAAAAACAGTTTCATGCTATGCAGATATAATCGCAATGCGCCATCCAAAAGAAGGTGCACCTATGGTAGCTATGAAGAATGCCACAATCCCTGTTATAAACGCAGGAGATGGCGGTCACAATCATCCAACCCAGACTCTTACTGACCTTTTGACAATTTCAAGAGAAAAGGGAAGACTTAATAATCTTACAATCGGTTTTTGTGGTGACCTTATGTTCGGAAGAACTGTACATAGCTTAATTACAGCACTTTCCCGATATGAAAACATCAAAATTTACTTGATTTCTCCGGAGGAATTAAAACTTCCAAGTTATGTAAAGAAAGATGTTCTCCAAAAGAATAATATTGAATATATTCAGACAACATCTTTGGAAGATGCACTTCCAAACCTTGACATTCTTTATATGACACGAGTTCAAAGAGAAAGATTCTTTAACGAAGAGGATTATTTAAGACTAAAGGACAGATATATCTTAACTCCTGAAAAGCTTGTAGGTGCAAGAGATGATTTATCTATTCTTCATCCGCTACCTAGAGTTAACGAAATTTCTCCTAGTATTGACTCTGACCCTAGAGCTTGTTATTTCAGACAAGTATTAAATGGCAAATTTATAAGAATGGCACTTATTTTAAAGCTTTTGGAGGTGGAATAAATGAATATAGATTCTATTAAAAACGGAATTGTTATTGACCATATTTCTGCCGGAAACGGGCTTAAACTTTATCAGCTTTTAAAATTAGACGAGCTTGAGTGCTCTGTTGCAATCATAAAAAATGTTGCAAGTAAAAAGACAGGGAAGAAAGATATTATAAAGATAGATGCAGATATTGATATTGACCTTGATATTTTAGGTTATGTTGACCCGGATGTAACCATAAATATTATTAAGGATTCAAAGCTTGTGGATAAAAAGAAAATCGCACTTCCTGAAGAGCTTACAAATGTTATTTTCTGCAAAAATCCAAGATGTATTACTTCCTGTGAACACGAGATAGAACACATATTCAAGCTTTCCGATAAAGAGAACAGAATTTATCGCTGTGTTTACTGTGAAACAAGAGCCGATGCGTAAAAATCCTGTTGACAATATGCGGAAAATATGCTATCATGTAAAATAATAAGGCAATGAAGAGAAGAGTAGGTATAAGAATATGCTCAAGAGAGCCTCGCTGAAGCTGTGAAGAGGTGCAAAAGATTATACTGAAGATGGACTTGGAGCTTTCGTACCGAGGGCAAGACTTGCATTAGGCTACGATGGGAGCGCCCATTAAAGCGCAAAAGTATCGGATTTCCTGTACTTACTAAGGCATACATCGTGAGGTGTATGTAAATTAAGGTGGTAACACGAAGCTAATTTAAGCTTTCGTCCTTAAGATAAATTTCTTTTGGCGAAAGCTTTTTTATTTAAGAAAGGATGATAACAATGTCTTACAAAATTGAAACAAAATGTGCCCAAAGCGGGTACGAACCAAAAAACGGAGAGCCAAGAGTTCTTCCAATATACCAAAGCACAACTTTCAAATATGATTCTGCCGACCATTTAGGCGATCTGTTTGATTTAAAAGCACCGGGACATATGTATTCAAGAATTTCTAACCCTACACTGGAATGTGTAGAAGCAAAAATTTCCGACCTTGAAGGCGGAGTTGGTTCTGTACTTACAACATCAGGACAGATGGCAAACCTACTTGCAATTTTAAATATTACTTCAGCAGGACAAAACTTTATAAGCCTTTCTTCGATTTACGGCGGAACTGTGAATCTTTTTGCAGTAACTCTAAAGAGATTAGGAATTGAAGTTCGTTTTGTTACACCAGAAATGACAGATGATGAAATAGAAGCACTTTTTGACGAAAACACTCGTCTTGTTTTTGGTGAAACAATTGCAAATCCAGCTCTTTGCGTGCTTGACATTGAAAGATATGCTGATATTGCTCATAAGCACGATGTACCACTTATGGTGGACAATACATTTGCAACACCAATTCTATGTAGACCAATTGAATTTGGTGCAGATATTGTAATTCATTCAACAACAAAGTATATGGATGGTCATGCAACTGTTGTTGGTGGTGTTGTTGTTGACAGCGGAAAGTTTAATTGGAATAACGGAAAATTCCCTGAACTTACAGAGCCGGATGAATCATATCACGGAGTTAAATATACCGAGCAGTTTGGAAACGCTGCGTTTATTACTAAATTAAGAGTGCAGCTTGTGCGCGACTTTGGTGTTGCTCCAAGTGCAATGAATGCATTTTTGTTAAATATGGGGCTTGAAACTCTACATCTTCGCATGGAAAGACATTGTGCAAACGCTATGAAGGTAGCAGAGTTCCTTGAGAACAATGACAAGATTGCATGGGTAAACTACCCGAAACTTAAATCCAATGAATATTATGACCTTGCAGAAAAATATCTTCCAAATGGCGCTTGTGGTGTTATATCATTTGGTATCAAAGGTGGAAGAGAAGCAGCTGTTAAGTTTATGGATAGCTTAAAACTTGCAGCAATCGTGGTACATGTTGCAGACCTTAGAACTTGCGTTCTTCACCCTGCATCTACAACACACCGTCAGCTTACAGAAGAACAGCTTATAGGAGCAGGAATAGGTTCTGACCTTATAAGAATGTCAGTTGGTATAGAAAACGCAGATGATATTATAGAAGATATTAAGCAAGCATTAAACGAGGTGAAATAATGCCGATTAAAATACCTAACGATCTTCCGGCAACGGAAACCTTGCATGAGGAAAACATATTCGTTATTACAGAAACTCGTGCTTTGACGCAGGATATCAGACCGCTAAAAATTTTACTATTGAACTTGATGCCTACAAAAATAGTTACTGAAACGCAGTTTTCAAGGCTTTTGGGAAATACTCCGCTTCAGGTGGAGCTTGAGTTTTTGCAGACTGCAACCCATAAGTCTAAACATACAGACAGCCAGCACTTGATTAATTTTTATCAGACTTTTGATGAAATCAAGCACAAAAAATATGATGGAATGATTATAACAGGTGCTCCTGTTGAGAATATGGAGTTTGAAGAAGTAAACTATTGGGATGAGCTATGCGAAATTATGGAATGGAGCAAAACCCATGTAACCAGTACATTCCACATCTGTTGGGGTGCACAGGCTGGGCTTTATTACCATTATGGTATTAAAAAGCATCCGCTTCCTGAAAAGCTGTTCGGAATTTTTGAACACGAGGTAGATTATAAGAAATCAATCCTTTTCCGTGGCTTTGATGATAAGTTCATGGTACCCCATTCAAGACATACAACGGTTCTTAGGGAAGATATTGAAAATGTTCCGGAGCTTAAAATTCTTGCAAGTTCTGAAAAAGCAGGAGTATATGTAATTTCAACAGACAAGGGAAGACAAATTTTTGTCACAGGTCATTCTGAATATGATGCTGACACCTTGAAAAAGGAATATTTGCGCGATAAAGAAGCAGGACTCCCAATACATGTACCGGAAAACTATTTTATAGATGATGACGATACAAAAGAACCAAAAGTGACATGGAGAAGCCACGCAAATCTCCTTTATTCAAACTGGCTTAATTATTTCGTTTACCAGACAACACCATATAACATTGACGAAATTCAATAAAAAAACGTGACAACAGAGCCGATTTTTATGATTGTTATGCGGTTTTTACATCATTAAAGAAATCTCATATTTTATCGATAAACTGTTATATTTTACTATAAATTGATATAATTTTTTATAAAAATGGCGAAAAAATGGAGTAAACGCAAAATTAAAATGGAGTAAAGATTAGAAAAGGAACTTGTATTATTATGCTGTTTTATAATAACTAAAAATAACACAGTGGATGTGAACTGAACTCCAAAGTTTAAAAAAATAAATATTAATATACTCTGGAATGAGTTCTGTATTGTGCTGGACTCATTCCTTTTAGTTTCATAGAATTTTTTTCATTGTTGTTGTAATGAATAGATTCTTTCAATTCTTAAAAAAACCGTAATACTTTCTGATTTCCAGTCAAAGAACATTTCAATCTTGAGTCTGCCAAAAAAGTTTTACTAAAGTATGAACATATGCGGTCACTACGACTTGCAACAGAAAAGATAATTGAAAAAATGAGAGAGGGTTCAAATCCCTCCTTCTCCGCCAAATTAATTAAAACGCCTAGAAATGCAAATGGTTGCAAACTGGCGTAACTAAGCCAAAAACTCTTGTTCTAGAGAAGAAAGTTGAGATGTATTAAAATGCATTGATAAGAAGAATTGTGCAAATAAGGAGCAATTTTTTTGTCCATGAAATAAAGATAAAATGTATTGATAAATTTCCTCCAAAATGGCATAATATAGCTGAAGTATAAAGGAGATTGGAAGCTATGGATAGAAAATATTTATATATTTTGTCAGATGGTATTTAAAATAGTCAATATTTTGCAAAAATGGTACAAGATTAGAATATTATTATCTATTGTAATATGGTAAATTATTTATAGATATATTATCGAGAGGAGACTTCATTATGAAAAATTTTAAGGGTATTTATACTGCATTGCTTACTCCGTTTGATAAAAACGATAAGGTAAACGAGAAAGAACTTGAAAAGTTGATTAAATTCAATGTTGAAAACGGTGTAACCGGATTCTATGTTGGAGGAAGTACAGCTGAGGCCTTTTTGACTTCAACAGAAGAAAGAAAACAGGTGCTTGAAATTGTAAAAGATTGTGCTCCTGACAAAACTTTGATTGCCCATATCGGCTCTGTTAATGAAAAAGAGGCAATCGAGTTAGGGAAATATGCAAAAAAACTGTCTTATGATGCAGTTTCTTCGGTTGCGCCATTCTACTATAAATTCAGTTTTAAGGAAATAAAGGATTATTATTTCCGTTTGGCTACTGTGTCTGAATTACCTATGCTTGTATATCATTTTCCTGCTTTTTCAGGAGTTAATATGGGTGTAAGTGAAATGAAAGAATTTCTTTCTGATGATAGATTTATGGGAATAAAATATACATCCAATGATTTTTTTACTATGGAACAATGTAAAAGCGCGTTTCCTGACAAAGTAGTGTATAACGGATTTGATGAAATGTTTTTGGCGGGGCTTTCTATGGGTGCTGATGGTGGAATTGGAAGTACATATAATTTTATGGCAGACAAATTTGTAAAAATAAAAGAATATTTTGAATCCGGAAATCTGCAAAAAGCAATGGAATTGCAACAGGAAGCTAATCGCATTATTACAATTCTTTGTAAGATTGGTGTTATGCAGGCAGAAAAAGAAGTACTTAATCAGATAGGATTTGATTTTGGGGTTTGCCGTCATCCGTTTGGAGAACCTACTGATGAACAAAAGGAATTGATTAGAAAAGAGATTGTTCCATATATCAGAAAGGGGTAAAAATGAGATCATACAAGAGTTTGTTAGAAAAGATACACAAAGAATATACTGCTTGTAGAATTCCGGGAATGGTCATTACAGAAAATGGTACGCTTATAGCATATTATGAATGTCGCAAGGGTTTTTCAGACTGGGCAGACATTGACTTGAAGATTATAAGAAGCGTAGATGGCGGACGGTCATGGACGATAGTTAAAATTATTCGCGGTGATGGTAATACATTAAATAATCCCGTAATGATTGTAAAGGGTGAGGATATTCATTTTCTGTATTGTAAAAATTATAAATATATGCTTTCGTGTAAGAGTGTTGATGATGGACAAACTTTCTCTGATGAAGTGGAAATCAGTGATGTTTTTGATAACTGCGGTTTTTTCTACAATGCAGTTGCAGTAGGCCCGGGGCACGGCATTGTGCATAACGGCACATTATTAGCTCCTGTATGGTTTGCTTGCAATAAAGAAGATCCCCAAGCACATCGTCCATCAGTAATTGGAACAATTTATTCAAAGGACAATGGTGTTACGTGGAAGCCTGGTGAAATTATTGGAAAAGACATACTTGTAAATCCAAGTGAGTGTGCTTTAGGTATCGACAAAGACGGAAAAGTTCTTATTTCCATAAGAAACGAAAATCCTGTATATAAAAGAGCAATATCGGTCAGCGATAACGGATATGCTGGTTGGTCAGAAGTTGTTTTTTCCAATATCCTTACAGACCCAATATGTCAGGGAAGTATGGACAGTTATAAGGGAGAAATTTTTCACATTAACTGTGAATGCCAGACTGAAAGAAAAAAGCTATGCATTAAAATAACTGACAATAATTTCAAAACCTCACGAAGGAAACATGTAGATCAAAAGGGAGGATATTCAGATATTGTGGTAACAGATGACTGGATATACGTTATCTACGAAAGAGATATTGAAAACGATGGACTTTATTTCAAAAGGATAAAAAGATAACTCCAATTTTGGAGTTATCTTTTATTGTGGGAAGCACAACAAGGTTCCGGGGTACCCGACCGCAATCTTCGATTGCGTTATCGGGTCGGGTTCTTATTTTTTGAATTTATCGCGATACTGACGAGGTGTCATACCTTCCATTTTTTTAAAAAAGTTGCTAAAGTGAGAAAAATTTGAAAATCCACACAACAAAGCAATATCCGATATAGATATATCTGTAAATTGTAACTTTTTCTTGGCTATTGAAAGACGACGGTTTTTAATATACTCATTAATTGTCATATTTGTTGCTTTCTTGAACTGACGGCACAGATAAGACTTGTTGATAAAAAGCGCTGTGCTTAGCTGGTCTAGAGAGACATCATTTGTGATATTGTCGTTGATGTAAACCAATGCCTGAGAAACACAGTTGTCAATTTTAGGCTTCTTTTCTTTGTGGTTGTTAAAACAAATCTGAAGAAGTTGAAAAACACGGGAATATAAAACCATACGGTTTTGTTCATTACCTTCATGATAAAAGGAAACAATTTCCTGAAAGAGAGCATCTATCTGGTCAATTTCATTCAAGTCAAGATGGACTACTGCGAAATTGTTATTGACAAACATAGATTTAAGCATATTGCTGCAACCCATTAATTCTGACATTTCGCATAAGATGTTGCTGTTGAGTGAAATTTTATTTCTGTTATACAGCTTTAAGTTTTTTGGGGCAGAACAGTGCAGATCAATGGCGTTAATAAGAAAAATTGAGCCTCGTTCTATGGGATAGAGTGAATCCTTAATTACGAAATTTCCGTCATTAGATAATGTTTGAATAATTTCGTAGCAATTCTCATGACAATGTTTTTTGTTTGTCAGCTTATCGCCGCCTTTTTCGTGATAAAAGCATTCAAGAACCATCTTGTCTCCTCCGTTTGTGAAAAATTAATTAAATAAAAGAAAAGTTTCTTTGTAAATTATGCAAGTATTTTAATATAATTGACTAATTTTGTCAAGAAGATGTGTAAGAATGTCAACTAAAGAATAAAACAAGGAATTTTTAACCTATGGGATTTATTTCAAACAAAAAGTGATACGCAACATTTGATAAAGAGAATTGTCTATAAATTACATTTGACAAACTGATTTGTGTTACCACAAAAAGGAAATGGACAAAAGTGTAAACACAAAAACTGCAAAAATTACAAAAAATGTATATTGAATACGGTAATTGTATACGATATAATACCATTGTGTGTGTGGTGCATTGTGGGATATCTGTATTTATGAGAAAGATATTTCGCTTTATGTATCACAATGCGTTGATTATACCGCTAACGCAGGAATTATGTCGCGAGGTGAAGAAAATAGCTTCAATCCGAAAGGGGGTTTAATTCGTACTGATACAGCGGTAATTTATGATATATATATAAAACAAAAATAAAGACAAAAAAGAAAGGAAGAAAAAATGAAAAAAATAATTTCATTATTGTTGGCAGTAGCTATGATTTTAAGCTGCTTTACTACGGTAGTAATGGCAGAAGGTACAGCTACAGTTGCAATGTATCTACAAGATGCAAGTTATAACCCTAATCAAGCTGTACTTGCCCTGACCCTGGAGGGAGTTGAAGCGGACAGTTATACATATCAGTGGTATAATTCTGCGTCAGAGAGCGGACCATACGTTCCTATGTATAAGGAGACAAACTCAACATATGTGTTA
>JAZNWI010000055.1:0-4635 GCA_045593305.1 Clostridia bacterium
TTCCCAGGGTGAAGATTTTTCACAATGCATGCCTATAAATGACTATATTAACCCAAGAAGCAGACTATATACAAAGTCAATTATAGATCAAAGTTGCACTATAGACGGAAATATTTTTGGTTTGTCCCATGTGCTTTTAGGAAAAATCAACTACTGTGCTTATGACCCTGACCAGTTTGGTGATGTTACTCTTCCTTATGATTATTACAAGAACGGAAACTGGGACTGGGACAACTTCATAAATATGACCGATGAAATCAATTCAAATGTCAAAATTGACTGGAACGCTTCCTATATAAATATGATGCACTCACTTTTCCTTGATGAAAACGGTAAGCCTGTATTCGATTACGGTACTCAATCGCAAATTGAATGGCTTAACTTTGTAAGAGCTCTTATTTATGACCGGGGCATTGTAGAACTTCAGGAGGGTTCCTTTGAAGTAGGTTTCCTCCCACAGCTTGTTCTTGACAGGGTTGAATCATCTTCCCAGATGCGCTATATTCCATGGCCTACCAAAACCGGAGATATAGACACTATCTTTGTGGACGAATACCACTTCTGTGTTCCAAAAACTGCCGAGCATCCTAAGCTTTCCGTGGAACTTGCAAACTATATGATAAAATCCTGTATTGACACAAGAACTGCGCTTTACCAGGAAAATATGACAAAAGAGGACTTTAAACTTTTCCAAAAACAAATAAAAAATGTTTACTGCTATCCACCGCACACCGATTATATCCCTGCTACGGAATTCATAACGGATTTTGTTCGCGGAAAAACAGTAACCGAACATATTTATAATGTGCAAAACGGCGCAGAGCATATAAACTGATGCTCCGCCGTTCTTTTTATGCATTTTTTATCATTTTTTTGCCAAATCTATTGACATAGCATTTTTAATTTGCTATAATGTCGTAGTATGGGCATAAAATGGGATGGGAGGCGACTTTAATGATTACACCTGAAGAAAAAAGTAATCTTATCGTAGGCTATAAGCAGGTTTTAAGAGCACTTAATGCAAAAACTTGCCAAAAGCTGTTTCTCGCAGAAGATTGTTCTGAAAACATTTTTGATACCCTGAAAAAAGCGGCTTGTGAAACCCCTGTTGTTTTGGTTTCTACAATGCGTGAGCTTGGCAACATGTGTGAGATTGATGTTCCCGCATCTTGTGCCGCAGTTATTCGTTTATAATCGCATTTTTTGCGTTTATAATATAAAATATTTGAAGAAGGAGGATATACACTATGCCAACATTTAACCAATTGGTCAGAAAGGGCAGACAGACTGCTGCAAATAAGTCAAATGTTCCTGCTCTTAACAAAAGCTTGAATTCACTTCACAAAAAGCTTAATGACCACTCATCTCCGCAGAAGAGAGGCGTTTGTACAGCTGTTAGAACTGCTACACCTAAGAAGCCTAACTCAGCACTTCGTAAGATTGCCAGAGTAAGACTTACAAACGGTATCGAAGTTACAGCTTACATTCCTGGTATCGGTCATAACCTACAGGAACACAGCGTTGTTCTTATCCGTGGCGGAAGAGTTAAGGACCTTCCTGGTACAAGATATCACATTATCCGTGGTACACTTGACGCTCAGGGAGTTGCAAACAGAGCTCAGAGCCGTTCAAAGTATGGCGCAAAGAGACCAAAGGAAAAGAAGTAATTTGATTTTCCGCTAAATGCATATAGTGTTATATCCTATTTATATGAGCATATAACCGTGTGCATAAAACGGGGCCGAGGGTGGCCCGGAGTACCTATGATACTCATTGTCTCCCCTATAGGGTGGAGATGTAAATCTATGAAGGAGGGAAGAAAATATGCCAAGAAAAGGTTATATTGCTAAAAGAGAAGTTCTTGCAGACCCAATCTACGATAGCGTTATTGTAACAAAGCTTATCAATAACATCATGCTTGACGGTAAAAAGGGTGTTGCACAGAGAATCGTTTATGATGCATTCGAAATCATAAAGGAAAAGACTGGCAAGGATCCTGTTGAAGTTTTCACTGAAGCAATGGACAACATCATGCCTGTACTTGAAGTTAAGGCTCGCCGTGTTGGTGGTGCTACTTACCAGGTACCAATGGAGGTTCGTCCTGAAAGAAGACAGACTCTTGGTCTTCGTTGGCTAACACGCTACTCAAGAGAGAGAAGCGAAAGAACAATGAAGGAAAGACTTGCTAACGAGTTACTTGACGCACTAAACGGAACAGGCGGTTCAGTTAAGAAGCGTGAAGATACTCACAAAATGGCTGAAGCTAACAAGGCTTTCGCACACTACAGATGGTAATTATCTGTTCCTGTTGGACAAGATTATAACCACTTTAATATCTTATACAATTCTTGAAAGGAGGAAAATGTATGGGTAGAGAATATTCATTACAGCATACAAGAAATATCGGTATCATGGCTCATATCGACGCAGGTAAGACCACTACTACCGAAAGAATTCTTTACTATACCGGCCGTATCCACAAAATCGGTGAAACTCACGACGGTGGTTCACAGATGGACTGGATGGAACAGGAAGCAGAGCGTGGTATTACAATCACATCAGCTGCTACAACTTGTTTCTGGCAGAAAGCTAAAGGCGACAATGCAGGTGTAAAACACAGAATTAACATCATTGACACACCGGGACACGTTGACTTTACAGTTGAAGTTCAGAGATCACTTCGTGTACTTGACGGATCTGTTACAGTTATGTGTGCAAAGGGTGGCGTTGAGCCACAGTCTGAAACTGTTTGGCGTCAGGCTAACGACTACAATGTACCAAGAATGATTTATGTTAACAAGATGGACATCATGGGTGCTAACTTCTACAATGTAGAAAACATGGTTCGTGAAAGACTTCACGCAAATGGTGTTCCAATCCAGCTACCTATCGGTGCAGAAGATACATTTACAGGTATCATTGACCTTATGGAAATGAAGGCTGAAATTTATCATGACGAAATGGGTATGGATTACAGCGAGGAGGAAATCCCTGCTGATATGCTTGAAAAAGCAGAAGAATACAGAGCTAAGATGGTTGAGGCAATTGCTGAAACTGATGAAGACCTAATGATGAAGTATCTTGATGGTGAAGAACTTACAGTTTCTGAACTAAAGAAGGCTCTTCGTAAGGCTACTATCAGCAACGAAATCGTTCCTATGCTTTGCGGTACTTCATACAGAAATAAGGGTGTTCAGCTACTACTTGATGCTATCATCGACTATATGCCGGCACCTACAGATGTTCCTAACATCAAGGGTATTATCCCTGATACAGAGGAAGAAGATGAAAGACCTTCATCAGACGATGCTCCATTTGCAGCTTTAGCATTTAAGATTGCAAATGACCCGTTTGTTGGTAATATCTGCTTCTTCAGAGTATATTCAGGAACACTTGCTGCAGGTTCTTATGTTCTTAACGCTTGCAAGGGCAACCGTGAAAGAATGGGTAGAATTTTGCAGATGCACGCTAACCAGAGAGAAGATCTTGATATAGTTTACTCAGGTGATATTGCCGCTGCAGTTGGTCTAAAGAACACCACAACAGGTGATACTCTTTGTGACGAAAAGCACCCAATTATCCTTGAATCTATGGACTTCCCTGAACCGGTTATCCGTGTTGCTATTGAGCCAAAAACTAAGGCTGGTCAGGAAAAAATGGGCCTTGCACTAGCTCGTCTTGCTGCAGAAGACCCAACATTCAAGACATATACAGACGAAGAAACAGGCCAGACAATTATCGCCGGTATGGGTGAGCTTCACCTTGAAATTATCGTTGACAGACTTCTTCGTGAATTTAAGGTAGAAGCAAATGTTGGTGAACCACAGGTTTCTTACAGAGAAGCTATCAGAAAGCCGGTTGACATCGAACACAAGTATGCTCGTCAGTCAGGTGGTAAAGGTCAGTATGGTCATGTTCTTATGAAGCTTGAGCCAATGGAAGAAGGCGGCGGATACGAATTTGTAAACGCAGTTGTCGGCGGTGCTATTCCAAAGGAATACATCCCTGCTGTTGATGCCGGTGTTCAGGGTGCTATGCAGTCAGGTGTACTTGCAGGCTACAATGTAGTTGATGTTAAGGTAACACTATACGATGGTTCTTACCACGAAGTTGACTCATCTGAAATGGCATTTAAGATTGCCGCTTCTATGGCATTTAAGGAAGGTATGAGAAAGGCTGATCCTGTTATTAAGGAACCTATCATGCTTGTAAATGTAATTATGCCTGACGAATACATGGGTGATGTTATGGGTGACCTTAACTCTCGTCGTGGTATGATTAAAGAAATGGAAGCTGTTACAGGTGCTCAGAGAATTACAGCATATGTACCACTTTCAGAAATGTTCGGTTATGCTACTGAGCTTCGTTCAAGAACTCAGGGTCGTGGACAATATTCTATGGAACCTTCACATTATTCAGAAGTTCCAAAGTCAATTCAGGAGAAAATTATCAACGATCGTAGCAAAAACAACTAATTAAGTAAAGAAATTTGGTAAAACACTTGATTTTTTTGCTAAATTAATATAAAATAAAATATGTATAAAACATTTGAAGGAGGATTTTCAAAATGGCAAAGGAAAAATTTGAAAGAAGTAAACCCCACGTTAACATTGGAACAATCGGTCACGTTGACCA
>JAZNWI010000056.1:0-10657 GCA_045593305.1 Clostridia bacterium
TAAGAAAAATTATTTCTGATGTATGCATATTTCTACCTCAAATTACTGAACAAAGCCAACCTTTTTGTAAACCTTGCTAAGTGTTCTTCCTGCAATTTTTGATGCTTCTATCGCACCCTTTTCACAGATATCAACAAGGTATTGCTTGTCGTTTGAAAGCTCATCATATCTTGCTCTTATCGGGCGGATTTCTTCCACAACAGCTTCTGCAACATCCTTTTTGAAGTCGCCATAGCCCTTGCCCTGATATTCTGCCACGATTTTGTTAATTTCCTTGCCTGTAACCGCTGACATAATGGTTAAAAGGTTGTTGATTCCTGCTTTTGTTTCGTCATCAGGTCGATATTCAATAACACCCTCAGAGTCTGTAACTGCAGATTTTATCTTCTTTTCAATTACATTTAAATCATCTAAAAGCGAGATATATGCCTTTGGATTTTCGTCAGACTTTGACATCTTTTTGGTAGGCTCTGTAAGGCTCATAACCTTCGCCCCTGCTTTTGGCATAAATCCTTCAGGAATTTTAAATACAGGGTTCCCTTCCTGACAATATACGCCGTTGAAACGCTCCGCAATATCACGGGTTATTTCGATGTGTTGCATCTGGTCCTTGCCGACAGGTACTAAATCTGCCTGATATAAAAGGATGTCAGACGCCATTAGAACAGGGTATGTAAAAAGACCTGCGTTAATGTTATCAGCATGCTTTGAGCTTTTGTCCTTAAACTGTGTCATACGGGATAGCTCACCCATATATGTATAGCAGTTCAAAACCCATGCAAGCTGGGCATGATGCGGAACCTGTGACTGAATGAACAAAAGGCTCTTTTCAGGGTCAATTCCGCAAGCAATATAAATTTTTAAAAGGTCAAGTGTTCTTTTCCTCAGCTCCTGTGGATTCTGGCGCACAGTGATTGCGTGCAAATCCATCATAGCATAAATACATCTGTATTCTTCCTGGAGGCTTACCCAATTCTTAATGGCTCCAAGGTAGTTTCCAAGTGTGATATTTCCTGACGGTTGTACGCCGGAAAATATGGTTTTTTTCTCGTCCATTATTTCGTCCTCCAATTACTTTAACATATCGGTAAGCATTGCACCCACCGCTTTAATGCCTTCTTCGATTTTGTCTTCAGGCATTGTTGAATAGTTCAGTCTGAATGAGCTTGTTTTTGCACTCATATCTGTTGCAAAGTTATTGCTTGGTACAAATGCAACCTTGTATTCCTTTATCGCAATTTCTGAAAGCTTTACAGCATCAATGCTGTCAGGGCAGGTAACCAGAATGAAAAGTCCGCCCTCTGGTTTTGTCCACTCTACGCCCTCTGGGAAATACTTATCCATGCAAGAAAGCATAAAACGGCACTTTCTTCCGTAAACCTCGCAAGCTTTTTTGATGTAGTCATCAATGTTGTATCTCTTTAAGAACTCGCAGGCAATCATCTGAGTAAGGCATGGTGTATGAACATCATTGACCTGCTTCATAATCTCGATTTTATCGCAAAGCTCGGCACGGCATACAATATAACCGATGCGAAGACCAGGAGATAAAATCTTTGACATTGAACTTACATAGATAACTCTTCCCTCGGTGTCAAGTGACTTAATTGTCGGTACATATTCACCGCCAAAACGCAAATCGCCATAAGGGTTATCTTCCATAATCAAGCAATCGTATTTTTTTGCAAGCTCTAAGATTTTCTTTCTCTTTTCAAGGCTCATTGTGATGCCTGTTGGGTTCTGGAAGTTTGGAATTGTGTAGATTAGCTTAACTTTGCGGTTTTTCAAGGTTTCTTCTAACTTTTCCATATTCATTCCGTCAGAATCCATTGGAACACCGATCAGATTAGCACGAACACTACGAAGTGAGTTCAGCGTTCCAACAAAACTTGGCGCTTCAACAACAATATCTTCGTTATCTTCAACCACAACACGAGCCGCAAGGTCAAGTCCTTGCTGACCGCCGGTTGTAATAATAATTTTATCTTCGCTTGAAAAAGAGTCAACTTTTTCTGCTCTCTTTTTAAGCTCTTCTTTAAGCGGGCCGTAGCCATCGGTTGTTCCGTATGCAAGAGCCTTTTTTCCGTCATTTTTCAAAATATCCGCCGCAATTTCAGAAAGCTCTTCTGTCGGGAAAAGGTTTGGGTCAGGCGAGCCGCCTGCCAAGGAAATTACAGCAGGGTCTGCCATAAGCTTGAACATTTCACGGATTCCTGACGCCTGAAGCGGCTTTGCACGGTTTGTATAGTAATTTTCAAAATTCATGTTTTTACCTTCTTTGAAATTATTTGTTTATCTTTGCCCAGCTGTCTTTTAGTGCAACAGTACGGTTGATTATAATGTTATCAGGAGTTGATTCCTTATCAACACAGAAATAGCCCAGTCTTAAGAATTGGAACTTATCTTCAGGCTTAATATCTCTAAGTCCTGATTCCAGCTTACAGCCTGTCAGAGTTTCAACAGAGTTTGGGTTCAGGTTTTCAGTAAAGCTTCCAACCTTGCTTTCATCTGATGGGTTTTCAACATTGAAAAGCCTGTCATATAGATGAATTGTTGCATCGATTGAATCGTCCTGTGATACCCAGTGAATTGTACCCTTAACCTTTCTTCCGTCAGGCGAATCACCGCCACGGGTCTGCGGGTCATAAGTACAATGTACTTCAATAACCTTGCCGTTTTCATCCTTAACGCAGGATGTTGCAGTTACATAATATGCACTCTTTAAGCGAACTTCCTGACCATACTTTAGTCTGAAGTATTTCTTCGGTGCATCCTCCATAAAGTCATCCTCTTCAATCCAAAGGTTCTTTGAGAATGTTACCTTTCTTGTTCCAAGTTCAGGCATCTGCGGATTGATTTCAACTTCAATTTCTTCGGTTACGCCCTCCGGGTAGTTATCAATAACAAGCTTTATCGGGCGAAGAACTGCCATTGCACGAGGTGCGATGTTATTTAAATCTTCTCTTACGCAGAACTCTAAAAGCGAGAAGTCAATTACGCTGTTTGCCTTTGCAACACCGATTCTTTCGCAGAAATCACGGATTGCAGCAGGTGTATAACCGCGTCTTCTCATACCGCATAGTGTTCCCATTCTTGGGTCGTCCCAACCTGAAACAATGCCGTCATTTACAAGCTTTAAGCACTTTCTCTTACTGGTTAATGTATAGTTTAAGTTCATTCTTGCAAACTCAATCTGGCGTGACGGTTTTTCGAAACCAAGCTCGCGAAGGAACCAGTCATATAAAGGTCTGTGGTCCTCAAATTCCAATGAGCAAAGTGAGTGTGTTACCCCCTCTACTGTATCTGAAATCGGGTGTGCAAAGTCATACATTGGATATACACACCACTTATCACCTGTTCTGTGATGGTCCTGATGCATGATTCTGTAGATAATCGGGTCACGCATATTAAGGTTTGGTGACGCCATATCAATTTTTGCACGAAGAACGCGAACACCGTTTTCAAATTCGCCGTCGGTCATTCTCTTGAATAAATCAAGGTTTTCTTCCACACTTCTGTTTCTGTATGGGCTTTCCTTACCAGGTTCGGTTAGTGTTCCGCGATATTCACGGATTTCGTCTGCTGATAAGTCATCAACATACGCCTTGCCGTCCTTTATAAGCTTAATTGCACATTCATAAATATCGTCAAAATAGTCAGATGCATAAAGTTCCTTGTCCCACTTGAAACCCAGCCACTTGATGTCCTCTTCAATGGCATCAACATATTCTGTGTCTTCCTTTGATGGGTTTGTATCATCAAGACGAAGATTACATGTTCCGCCATATTTTTCGGCATTACCAAAGTCAATGCAGATAGCTTTTGCGTGGCCTATATGAAGATATCCGTTTGGTTCCGGTGGGAAACGGGTCTGCACGTGATCATAAACGCCGTCTGCCAAATCCTTTTCTATCGCTTCTTCTATAAAATTCTTGCTAATAACTTCTTCCATTTTATTTCCCCTTATCTTGCGTTCTCTATTGCCAAATCAATTCTTGATAAAAACTCGTCATAGCCCAAAACCTGTATAATTTCGTAAAGGTCAGGTGAGTTTCTTCTTCCTGTAACAGCAACTCTTATTGCAGTTGCTACATCACCAACATGACCCTTAAAGGAATCAGGATCCTTTTTATACATTTTCGGTGCTTTTGCATAGCCAAGGCTTTCTGCCATATCACGCACCTTCGGGAACCATTCCTCTGCGGTTTCGTTTTTATCATAAACTGTTTTATAGTTTTCCAAAATTTCAATAATATCTGCTTTTTCTATATTTTCTGCCCATTCATAGCTTTCCGGCTTATTAAAGAAATACTTGCAGTAGTCCACTGTGTCTTCCCATTTTGCAATATCTTTTCTCGGCTTTTCGTTTCCACGCTCGATACCGAAAATGCTTACTGCATAATCCTTGTTGTCAGCCAGAAGCTTTGCAAATTCAGGGTTTGAAACCTCTGCCCAGGAAAGTGTGGCGTCATAAACTTCTTCCTTTGTAAGCTTACAGATATAGTTTTTGCTGATATCGTTAAGCTTCATAAGGTCAAATAAAGCTCCTGCTTTGCTCATATTTGAAAGTGAGAACTCAAATTCGTCTTTTGAAAGGTCAGGATTTGCCATTCTCCATTCTTCAAAGTTAGAGTTTGCGATTGTTAAAAGATACTCTAAAACTGCTCCTTTTGGATATCCTGATTCGTGATAGAAAGTAACGGCAGCCTCCGGGTCTTTTCTCTTTGAAAGCTTACGCTTACCGCCGGTTTCTTCGTCCTCTTTCATAACCGGTGCAATATGTGCATACTGTGGTGCGGAAAAGCCTAAAATTTCAAATAACTGAAGATGTATAGGTGCTGATGAAATCCATTCGTCACCACGGATTACATCTGTTGTTCCCATCAAGTGGTCATCAATTGCGTGAGCAAAATGGTATGTCGGGATTCCGTCTGTCTTTAAAAGTACGATGTCCTGAACATTTTCAGGCATCTCAATTTCACCCTTTATTGCATCGTTAAAGCTGATTCGCTTTGCTTCGTTACCCGGTGATTTAAGTCTTAAAACATACGGCATACCTGCGTTAATCTTTTCTTCAATTTCTTCAAGTGTCAAATCTCTGCACTTTGCAAATTCACCGTAATAACCAGGGTTCTGCTTTTTCTCTTCCTGACTCTTTCTTATATCGTCAAGCTCTTCCGCTGTGCAGAAGCATGGATATGCAAGACCCTTTTCCACCAAAGATTTAGCATAAGTCTGGTAAATTTCCTTACGCATACTCTGTGTGTATGGTCCGTAGTTTCCGATTGAGTCGGTTTCGGTTAACATTCCCTCGTCAATTTCTATACCAAAATTGCAAAGTCCTTCAACTATTCCTGTAACACCGTTTTCAACTTCTCTTTTCTTATCGGTATCTTCAATTCGAAGGAAGAATACACCACCACTTCTTTTTGCAGCAAGGTGCGAAACAAATGCCGCAAAAAGTCCGCCTATATGCAAAAATCCTGTCGGGCTTGGCGCAAATCGTGTTACCTTTGCACCCTCTTTTAAATCCCTCTTTGGATACATTTTTTCATAATCTTCAGGGGTCTTGGTTATCCCGCCAAACAAAAGCTCAGCCAATCTTTTATTATCCATAAAACTTTTCCTCCGTTTAAAAATCATAATTATACTATTTTATTATACATCTTTTCACCCCGAATATCAAGTAAATATGAGAAAAAAACGAAGTTTTTTTGCTAAAATTTTCTTTTTTGAAAAGGTTTCTTTATGCAAGGAAAAATGAGCCGCAAACACTTTGGTTTATCGGCTCATTTTCTTGGGGGTAATGTATTTTGTGAGGTTAATTTTATTATTTCCGTTTTTTTCATTGTTATACATATTTTTTAAAGACATATACTTAATTTATAGGAAGGTGATATTATGGCAAATTATCTTATAAATCGCTCATACGGTGGTGAGCATTATTTTTTCAGGCCTTATGAGGGGATTTGCATGAGGCGTATAAATATGTCCGGCACTTTTTCGGAGCATAGACAGATTATTGCACTTGGTCGTGATACTTTTTCAGTATTCACTTCCTCCGACGGCAGTATACACCTGGTATGTGCGGATAGCGAAAATATGCTGGTTTATGCAAACTGTCGCAACAATGTGTGGAAGAGATATATCCTGGCAAAAATCCCGAAAGATGTGGTTGTAAAAAAAATGCATCTTTATGCTATCAACAACAGGCTTAATCTTCTGTATTCCGCCACTTTCGGCGGAGAGCATCTGCTGGTTCATTGTATCTTAGGGAATCACGCAAAGCCATCCACAGTTTCCGCACTTCAAGATACACACTTTTTTGTTTACAAAAACAAGGTGTATTATACAAAACCAGACGGCACTTTGGGTTTTTCCTCTTTGGAAGATGAAAAGCCCGAAACCTTTAGTCCCTTATATGATGATGCAAATTCCCTTTTTATTTGGGAAGAAGCAGGGAAAGAATTTTTGATTTTCGTAAGAAATTCACGCCTTTTCATAAACGGAAAAGAAATGCTTTACGATTCAGCAATTGAAGCTCCGATTTTTGTAAAAGGTGCTGACCGCCTTTATATTATGTGGAAAAGCGGTGGATTTATCAGGTATATTTCATCCTTTAACGGCGGTGTTACCTGGAGCGAGCCTATGCGATTTATAAGTACGGGAATTACCCCTAAGCTTTATACCTACTGCTCCAACGGCGTTTTCAGACACTATTACGGATACGAAAATAAAAATAGTCTTACAACCTTGGGCGTAACAAATGTTTTTAATTCCCGCGAAAATAACGAGCTAAAAGATATAAAAAATAAGCTTTACGAAAAAACAAAAGAGGCAGAAAATGCAAAAAAAGAAGTGGAACGGCTTAATAAAATTCTGTCAGGACTTATCCCTTAAATTTCTTTCTTTACAACACAAAAAGTTTGTGATATAATTAACATAGAAAGTCGGGCAGATATTTGGCGGTAAAGATTTTCTCTCTGTTGAATAGCCCTGCTTTAAAATCACATCTGTCACCCGAGTTTTTCTTAGGTAGACGAGAAAGGGGAATTTTTATGTATAATCCAAAATCACTTGTAGCTGAAGAATTTATAAATCACGAAGAAATTCTTGATACACTAAAGTATGCAGAAGAAAATAAAAACAATCGTGAGCTTATTAAATCAATAATCGAAAAAGCCAAGGAAAAGAAAGGTCTTTCCCACCGCGAAGCAGTACTTCTACTGGACTGTGAGTTTGAAGACTTAAACGAAGAAATCTATGCTTTGGCAAAGAAAATCAAAGACGATTTTTACGGAAACCGTATCGTTATGTTTGCGCCACTATATCTTTCAAACTACTGCGTAAACGGTTGCGTGTACTGTCCGTATCATTATCAGAATAAGCATATTGCGAGAAAAAAGCTTACTCAGGAAGAAATTAAGCGTGAGGTTATCGCTCTTCAGGATATGGGGCATAAGCGTTTGGCAATTGAGTCTGGCGAAGACCCTGTAAATAACCCGATTGAATATATTTTAGAAAGTATCGAAACTATTTACAGTATCAAACATAAAAACGGTGCAATCCGCCGAGTTAATGTGAATATTGCGGCAACTACAGTCGAAAACTACCGAAAGCTAAAGGATGCCGGAATCGGCACATATATCCTGTTCCAGGAAACATATCACAAGGAAAGCTATGAAAAGCTTCACCCGACAGGACCAAAGCACAACTATGCTTACCATACCGAGGCTATGGACAGAGCTATGGAGGGTGGAATTGATGATGTGGGTCTTGGCGTACTGTTTGGCCTTGAGCTATACAGATACGAGCTTGCAGGACTTTTAATGCACGCAGAACACTTGGAGGCTGTTCATGGCGTTGGTCCGCATACAATCAGCGTTCCAAGAATCCGCCACGCAGACGATATTGATGCAGATTCTTTTGACAACGGCATAAGCGATGATATTTTTGCTAAAATCATTGCGGTTATCAGAATTTCTGTTCCATATACAGGCATGATTATTTCAACACGAGAAAGCAAAAAGTGTCGTGAACGAGCTTTAGAGCTTGGTGTTTCACAGATAAGCGGCGGTTCAAAAACCAGCGTTGGCGGTTATGTTGAGCCGGAGCCTGAAGATGATAAATCAGAGCAGTTTGATGTTGAAGATAAGCGAACACTTGATGAAATCGTGCATTGGCTTATTGATATGGGGCATATCCCAAGCTTCTGTACCGCTTGCTACCGTGAAGGCAGAACAGGCGACAGATTTATGAGCCTGTGTAAGAGCGGACAGATACTAAACTGCTGTCACCCAAATGCCCTTATGACTTTGATGGAATACCTGGAAGACTATGCTTCTCCTGAAACCCGCGAAGCAGGCATTAAGATGATTGAAGCGGAAATTGAAAAAGTACCAAACGAAAAGGTAAAGGCTATTGCAAAAGATAATCTTAAGAAGATTGTTGAAGGAAGCCGAGATTTCAGATTTTAAAATTTAAGAACTCCTTTTTAGGAGTTCTTTTTTGCGCAAAAAAACCACGCCCGAAAGCGTGGTTTAATTTATTCTATTAGTTTTTTGGTTTGAAGAATGATGGAACATTGATATTGTCCATACTTGGCTTTAATGTTCTTGAAAAGATTGCATCGTCATCGTTTGATGCCAAAAAACTTGGAGTTTTTGTTGGGAAATCAGGCTTTTGAGGAGCTGCTCCCGGGATATTGATTTCCTTTGCAATGCCTCTCTTATTTTTAGCGTTAAGGCCTGTTGCAATTAGTGTTACCTTGATTTCATCCTTCATGTTTTCATCCATTGCAGTACCAACGATAATTGTTGCGTCCTGTGAAACCATTTCACGAACGATTGATGAAACTTCACCCATATCAACAAGTGAGAATTCTGTACCACCTGTGATGTTTAGAAGTACATTATGTGCACCTGCAATTGATGTTTCAAGAAGCGGAGACTCGATAGCTGCACGAACTGCATCCTGAGCTGCATTTTCACCCTTACCGATACCGATACCCATGTGAGCAACGCCTGAGTCACGCATAATTGTGCTAACATCAGCAAAGTCACAGCTGATGATACCATTCTGAGCGATAACTTCTATGATACCTTCAACACCCTGACGAAGAACTTCGTCAGCAAGCTTGAATGATTCTTTTATTGAAATCTTCTTGTCTGCTGTCTTTAAAAGAAGGTCATTAGGAATTGTAACAATAGCGTCAACATTCTGTGAAAGCTGTTCGATACCCTGCTCTGCATTTCTTGCTCTTTGAGGTCCTTCAAAGAAGAACGGCTTTGTAACAACTGCAACAGTTAATATTCCCATTTCCTTTGCAAGCTTTGCGATAACCGGAGCAGCACCTGTACCTGTTCCGCCGCCCATACCTGCTGTAATAAATACCATTTCAGTATTTTCTAAAAGTTCTTTAATTGCGTTTTCTGTTTCTTCTGCTGCTTTCTGGCCGATTTCCGGCTTTGCACCAGCACCCAAGCCCTGTGTTAGTCTTGAGCCGATCTGCATAGCAACCGGTGCCTTTACTGTTTTTAGCTGCTGAAGGTCTGTATTTATTGCGATAAATTCTGCCTTTGAAACATTTGCTTCGATCATTCTGTCAACGGCGTTATTTCCGCCACCGCCTACGCCAATAACTTTAATTCTTGCTCCATCAGTAGGCTGTACATCCTGAGCTTCGGTCACAAAATCAATATTGTTACCCATTTATATATCCTCCTTAGTTTATTCTTTACCTATATAGATTTATTCTACTATGTTTTCAAAATTATTTCAATAGTTATTTGATAAATTTTTTAAAATTTTACAATTTTCATCTATTTTTTCATTTTATGGAGTATAAATTGCCTTGCCTGTTGTTGCAAGGTTTATAGTACCACGGGAATTCTGCGTCAGCTTGTTTGAGTTAACTGCTTCTTTAAATAAGCTCAATTTTCTACTGAAATCTATATGTGTTCCGCAGATAACATCAAGTCTTGACTGATAATTAAAGGTAATATTTGTCATATCCTCAAATGATATAGCGGTTACATCCTTTATTATATCCGCTTTTTCCAGATTTCCTATACACCCTATAACAATTTTTTGAGTTTCTTCTTCCTTTAAGGATATAAATTCGCCCTCGTTTGCAGATGTAACCTTTAATCCGTCACATACTGCTACTCCCTCAAGCTTTTCCGCAGTTTTTTCCAATATTCTTCCGTCTCTGTCTATAACTATAAAGGATTCTGCATAAACTATCTGAACGGCAGGGATTCTTTCAGTTATCTCAATTGTCATGGTTGGCGGGAACGGTTTTTTCTTAACTACCACCTTTTCGGTATATGCAAATTTTGAAAGCTTTTTCTTTATCCCGCTTCCTCGTGCAGAAAACAGATTTCTACCTGTAAAATCACCGATTTCAGTAAAAATCTGTTCCTGGGAAAGCTTTACATTCCCTACAACATTTACAGTTTTAATATTAAATAATGGTGTTAAGAACATTACTATTAAAATTGCAATAACTCCGAGCACAGCAAAAAAAGTATACCGCCTTATTTTTTGTTCGCGTATACGCTTTTGGCGTCTTTGATCGTGACGCGCCTGTATGCTTTTGTCTTTTGCATTATTTCCCATTTTACTCTCTCCGCTTTATATCAGCTCCAAGGGACGA
>JAZNWI010000057.1:0-2694 GCA_045593305.1 Clostridia bacterium
GGAGTTTCATAAACACCACGGGACTTCATACCAACAAGACGGTCTTCAACGATATCTGCGATACCTACGCCGTATTCGCCACCGATTTTGTTAAGTTCCTGAAGAAGAGCAAGTGGTTTCATCTTCTTGCCATCAAGAGCAACTGCTTCGCCCTTTTCAAAGCTTAGAGTGATATACTTAGGTGTTTCCGGTGCCTTTTCAGGTGAAACGCCAAGCTTCAAAAGACTGTCAAGCTGTGGCTCGTTTGCAGGACTTTCAAGATCCATACCTTCGTGGCTGATGTGCCATACATTACGGTCACGAGAATAAAGTTCTTTCTTAGTAACCGGTATTTCAATGTTATGGGCGTTTGCATAGTCAACAGCATCTTCTCTTGACTTGATATCCCAGATTCTCCAAGGAGCAATAACCTTAAGAGAAGGGTTTAGAGCCTTTATTGTAAGCTCAAAACGAACTTGGTCATTACCCTTACCTGTACATCCGTGACAAATTGCAGTAGCGCCTTCCTTTTCTGCAATCTCAACAAGCTTTTTAGCAATGATTGGACGGGCATGGGAAGTACCTAAAAGATACTTACCTTCATATTCAGCACCGGCTTTTACAACCGGCCAAATATAATCCTTAACATATTCTTCCTTAAGGTCAGCTATGTAAAGTTTTGAAGCACCTGCCTTTTTAGCACGCTCTTCTAAGCCTTCTGTTTCCTTACCCTGACCAACATCACCGCAAACTGCGATTACTTCATAGTCATAGTTCTCCTTAAGCCAAGGGATTATGATTGATGTATCAAGACCGCCTGAATAAGCGAGAACAACTTTTTCCTTTGCCATATTGAAATTCCTCCTGATTTAGTGTAAAATATATATGATAAGTATTATTATACATTTTTATTTATAATTATGCAATAGTAAAAAGTGATAAAAGTGCATAAAAATAAGGGGTGTTTTTTGTGATTATTTTAGGCATAGACCCGGGGTATGCAATTGTGGGCATAGGAGTGCTTGAATACAAGGGAAATAAGTTCAGACCGATTGAGTATAATGCCATTACCACACATGCATCGGAGGCCACCAGTTTAAGGCTTAAAAGGATAAAGGAAGATATACAAGAATATTTGCATAAATATAAGCCCGATGCAGTTGCAATTGAAGAACTTTTCTTCAATAATAATGCTAAAACTGCCATAGCTGTTGCTCAGGCAAGAGGTGTTTTAGTGGCGGAAGTGGCTTCTAGCGGAATCCCGATTTATGAATATACACCGCTTCAGATTAAGCAGGCGGTAACAGGATACGGAAGAGCGGAAAAAGGTCAGATTCAACAGATGGTAAAAATGCTTCTGAACCTGAATGCTATCCCAAAACCTGACGATGCGGCAGACGCTTTGGCTGTTGCGATTTGTCATGCTCATTCTTCTAAAATAAATGAGGAATTAGGAGTGAACCGACTGTAAAATCCGTCACATACTTGTAATGTAATCGTAAACGCGTATATGCATATTTTGTGGTATAATGTTATAGTAGACTGTAACATGGGGAAATGGCACCACGAAATATGCATATTTTTGCATAAAAGGAAGGGAAAAAGATGTATTACTATATAAAAGGTGAGCTGGTTTTAAAACAAGACAATTTTGCCGTAGTAGACAATGGTGGCGTGGGATACAAGATTTATACATCCCAGCTTTCTTTGGACGGCGTAAATATGGGAAGCGAGGTAACCTTTTATACATACCTTCATGTAAGAGAAGATATTTTTGATGTTTACGGATTTACAAAAAATGATGAGCTTTCTATGTTCCTGCACCTTTTGTCAGTATCAGGAGTTGGCCCAAAGGCTGCCCTTGCAATACTGTCAACCCTGTCACCAAACCAGCTTGTGCTGGCAGTAATGACAGGTGATGCAAAGACCATTACAAAAGCCAACGGTGTTGGTGCGAAAATGGCTCAAAGAGTAATACTGGAGCTTAAGGACAAGCTCAAAAATTCAGAAATTGTGCCGGATGAAGTTGTAAGTCGCGAAGTGACACTTGATACGGCGGCACTTGAAGCAGTAAGCGCACTTACTGTTTTGGGATATTCACAAAACGAGGCAAAGCAGGCGGTTTCCAAGGTTGACCCGACATTGGGTGTTGAAGAAATAGTAAGACGCGCTCTTATTTCGCTGATGTAAGCCTTATAAAAAAGGAGAGTGAATATATATGATATTTGATGATAACGAAAGAATAGTAACCGGAGATTTTCTTGACGAAGATGCAGACATCGAAGTTGGTTTAAGACCAAGACAACTTGAGGATTATGTGGGTCAGGAAAAGGTTAAAGAAAACTTAAAAGTATATATAAATGCGGCAAAGGAAAGACGGGAATCACTGGACCATGTTCTTTTATACGGACCACCTGGTCTTGGAAAAACAACCCTTGCCGGAATAATTTCAAATGAAATGGGAGTAAATATCAGGATTACAAGCGGACCTGCTATTGAAAAGGCAGGGGACCTTGCTGCCATACTTACGAACCTTTCACAGAACGACATACTCTTTATTGACGAAATACACCGTATGTCAAGAACGGTTGAGGAAATTCTGTATCCTGCTATGGAGGACTATGCCCTTGATATCATCATAGGAAAAGGTCCTTCTGCAAAATCAATCCGACTTGACCTTCCAAAGTTCACTTTAATTGGTGCAACAACAAGAGC
>JAZNWI010000058.1:0-10357 GCA_045593305.1 Clostridia bacterium
TAATGCCCTGTAAATATTATATCATATACTGCTTTGTCAAGGTATGACTGCACAGCAGCTCCACCTTGACAAGAGAAAATTTGGAGTAAGTTTTTTATTTTTTTAAGAAAAGTGTCACCCATCATTGACAATCGTACAATACTCTTTTGTCAACAAAAAAAGCACCTGACGGTGCTTTTATTTCACTTGCATTCTGAACAGCAACAACAGTGATTTTCTTCTTTTGGGAAAAGACCTATATTTGTATAGTAATCACCGATTGCGTTTTTTACAGCATTTAAAGCAATACCTATACACATTTTTGACTTTTCATTTACCAAGCTCAAGACAGCTATGACATCTTCATCTTTTAACATCAGTGCATTGTCAATACTATTAGAGTCTATCATATCAATTACTGCATCGCACACATCGGTGATTTCCTCACAGCCATATGCTTCAAAACCTGCACCGCAAATAATTCCATCTTTATTTACTGTAAATTTAATTTTTATACTATCCCCTGTTGTTTTACCTACAGCTTCTCCTGTTGCTTGTATATTATTCAAATTATCCATTTAATTAGCTCCTTTATTAAAACTATTCATTTTTCTCAATTTCAAGATTATTTCTCCCAATACCGAAATGAGTTTATCTGCATCCTTTTGTGTGTTTTCAAAACCGAGTGTAATTTTTAAAGAACCCTTTTCATATTCACAAGGTACATTCATAGCAGAAAGCACATATTCATTTTCTTTACGCGAGCTTGTAGCTGCACAAATATTCTCCAAATCAAGGGCTGAAATTAAAAGACTTGCATCTACATCCTTAAAACACAAATTTACATTTGTAAACAATCTTTGACTTGGATGACCGATTAAAATTACATCAGGTATATTTTCGGTAATCTCACCAATTATATGTTGTTGTATTTTACTGAGATTTTCTTTGACATCAGAAAGTTCTGCATAGGCTGTTTTAAGTGCTTCCGCCATACCAGAAACAGCAGGTATATTCAAATTCTCTGCACAAATTTCAGGGAGGGATATTTGATTTTCAACATACAACGCCCCAACCCCCTTAGGTCCGTGAAACTTATGCGCTGATATAGAAAGCAGGTCTATATTCATATCCTGAACATCAATCATTTCAAAACCTGCTGCAGCTGAAGCATCCGTATGTAACAATACTCCATATTTATGTGCTATAAAACCTATTTGTTTAATATTTTGCAAAGTTCCTGTTTCTTTTTCAGCGAATGCAACAGAAATTAAAACTGTCTTATCATTAATAGCTTTTTCCAACTTATTTAAGTCAACAAATCCGTATTCATCCACATCAATATAAGTAATAAGAAAGCCATTATTTTCTAAATATTTACATGTATTTATTACCGAAACATGCTCAGTTTTAGATACAATTATATGATTACCTTTATTTCTATAACTTTCTGCTATTCCCATAAGTGCATAGCTATTGCTTTGCGTTCCACCCGACGTAAAAAGAATGGTATCATTCTCATGTGCATTAATACATTCCTTTATAACCTGTCGTGCATTTGCAAGTGTATATTTGCTTATTCTTGCCATAGAATAGAGTGCTGACGGATCTGCATAACTTTGTCCGTAATGAGGAAGCATTTTCGCCAAAACCTCAGGTCTTACATAAGTTGTTGTTCCATGATCAAAATATATATTATTGCAAGACATTTTTGTCCCTCCAATCAGTAATGTAATAAGTTTAACACCAAATAAATACTTTGTCAAATAAAAGAGCCTGTGCTTGGTAAAGCACAGGCTCTTTTATTAACTTTTTTCTTATTTCATTGACTTTTCGTAAGATTCGATCATCTTTTTACTAATGTGACCCGAACGACTTTTGAGATTTTGAAGATACCTTTCACAGACTTCACCTGTAAAAATCTTGATTTCAAGCCTTAATGTATCGCCGTCAGGTATTACAATAATTTTGTCAATATATTTATTTGCGAATTCGGGTGTTATAATTCCGTTAGCAATATCACGCTCTGCATCACGCAAGACCTTGCGAATAGTCTTGATATGCTCGTTTAAGGTTTCCTTGTTGCTCTGCTTTTCATAAAGTCCCAACAGTTCAGCTTGTAATTCTTCAATGAGTTCTTTGCTTTCAGCGTTCATCTGCAAAAACTCTTTATCGGAAATGTCGCCGTTGACATTGTATTCAAGCAACTTTCTTTTCTTCTTTTCTTCGAGTTCTAACTTATTCTTGATACTATCAATCTGTTTTGCTATTTCTTTGTCTTCTTCAAGCGTTTTATACAGTTCAATATAATACTCTATTAAATCTTCTGCAATGTGCGAGGTCTCCTTAAAGACATCATACAAAATCGGCTTGATTTCTTCTTCATAAATTGCGAAAGACGGACAACTATCTGCTCCGTTGTTTATTTTTCCGCTACATACCCACTTACTGTTGCTGTTTCCAAGTTTGTCTTTGCTGTCTCTTCGATAGTAATGAGCATTACAACAAGGGCAATACATTTTCTTTGTTAATAAATTAGGATGGTTGCACTTGTTCTGTCTGTTCTTGACATCTTTGCTCCTTCGGGATAAAACAACATTTGCCATTTCCCAAAGTTCTTCATCGACAATAGCAGGAACAATGTCTCCGCTTTCGTCTTTGAACATGACCCATTCCTCAGGCGGCAGGAAATACTGCTCTTTTGTGAACATATCAACTATTTTGACCTTGTTACCAACATAATACCCCTTATACTTCGGGTTTGCAATAACACCACTCATTGTTGAATGGGCAATTTTATTTCCGTTGTGATTGCGATATCCTTTATCCCAGAACAGCTTTTCAAGTTCGCTCATACTGTATCGGTCGGTAGCGTAAAGTTCAAAGAGTTCTTTAACCATAGAAGCTTCTTCAGGGTCAATAATCAACTTTCCGTCTTTTTTCTTGTAGCCGAATATTCGGCTATTCCCTAAAACAACGCCATTTTTGATAGCCTCTTGATGTCCAAACTTTATACGAGTTGACAGTTTTCTGCTTTCGTCTTGTGCAATACCTGACATTATTGTTAGACGGAGTTCGCTGTCTTCATAAATTGTGTTGATATTATCATTTTGAAAAAAGACTGCTACGCCGTCAGTAAGAAGCTGACGAGTAAACCTTATACTGTCAAGAGTATTACGAGCAAAACGAGTAATTTCCTTTGTAATTATTAGGTCGAATTTGTCCGCAGCCGCATCGTCAATCATTTGGTTAAAGTTTTCACGCTTTGTCGTAGTAATCGCTGTTAAACCTTCGTCAATATATCCGGAAACATAAGTCCAATTTGCATTTTTAGTGATAAACTCTTTGTAATATGAAATTTGGTTTTGTAGCGAGTTCAACTGTTCTTTTTTCTCCGTTGAAACACGGGCGTAAAAAGTTACACGCAAAGGCAAATCATATATAGTTTTTGTTTTTAATTCTTCTCTAATTTTATGTAAATTCATAAACAGTCCACCTTTCAAAGTTTCGTTGTATCATTACTTTATTTATATTGTATCATAAAAGAAAAGAAAAAGCAACCATTACGACTGCTTTTTCTTATTTTTATTACAATCTCTATGAATAATTGCAATCATCTTATTTTTTTCTTCTTCTGTGATAATGCCCTTTGCAAAAAGAACATCATTATAATAGTTTAATATAATCTGCTTTGCAGAAATTGTTGTCTGTTCCAATAGGAAATCACCGCTTTCTATATAGAGTGTTTCCTTTCATTAGTGGTATTATACTTCTTTCTTCTTTGTCATTTTCCAAAATCGTTAGTAGTTGAATTGAAACTATCGCCGTCAGGGACAATTTCAAAGTCGTCTGTTATGTGATAGTCAACTTTTACGCCGTCAGGTAAAAACTCGACTATGTGTGTAATTCTGCGAAGTAGAGCATGCCAAACCTCGGGGTTGTCATACTGTTCATTTTTGTACTGCTCGTCAAGAGCATTGTTTGAAATTATGTAAACATCTGTATAAGCAGCCCATTTGTTTGCATACCTACAAGGCAGTTCCAAAGGATAACCTTCTAAATAAGTGAGCATTTGTCTAATAGGTAAACTGTCGCCAAACTCGTCGAATACTATTGCCGTTTCGCTGTTGTATTGGTCGAAAGGATGCTTGTAATCTGTTACACGAAAAATGCCGTCATAACCATACTTTTCCATAACATAACGGGTCTTGCCGACACCTGTTTTGCCGAAAATATATTTTACTGTCAGCGTGCGGAAAGTCTTTCTTGAGCTTTCCTTTGCGATTGCTTGGCGGACTTTTTCAACATAGCCGAGATTACGCATTTGACTACCGCCGATATTTTCAAGAATTTGAAAGTCAGTTGCACCTGCCTTTACTTGCTGATAAAGGAATTCAAGGTCTGTGCGTTTGCCTTGTTGTTCGTCAGGGAGTACCCCCCATTCTTCAAAAGTACCCTCGACAGAGGTCTCCTTCTTTTGTGAGGTTTCCCACTTACCAAACTTGCCTACATAATCACGATTTTGTGCAGCTGTACCGATACTTGCTTCGATATGTGCCGTTGCAAAGCGTTTCTTTATAGTAGAAAAGCGTACCGGCGAGGAAAAGGCTATAAAAAGGTGGGTGTGAGGTGTACCTTCAGCACCCACTTCATCAGCCATACAGTAGTAAACTGTTGATTTGAGAGTTTTTATACTCTCCCTAATGGTATCGTGTGTGATACCCTTTTCTTGTGGTCGGTTCAGCGTTAGCAAAACCTTACGAAATTGCTTGTTTGCGTGTGGCATAATCAATCACACTCACAACAAGGAGAACCCCAATCTTTCAAACATCTGTTTGGAAAATAAAGTGTCTCTTGATAATCTCCAAAGGGAGAGCAGTCTGTTGTAGACTCACGAGCATCGAAGAAAGCAATTGCGTTGTCACAAATGCCGTACTCTGCCATACAACGACAACAACCATCATAGACAAGCTTGTTGTCTTTCAAATACTGAATGAAATCAAATTTTGTTTCAAAATCTTCAGGTCTCTTAATGTTTTTCATAATTTAATAACCACCTTTTATAATATATATTTTGCTACATAAGTTGTAGCATTGAAAACTTATTAAAATAATAATTTTTTGTCCATTCCTACACAGGTCTGTGGTAATACTTCCAGACCTGTGCAAACTTGTGGCACCTACGGTGCCGACAAGTTTGCTTTGTTGCATTATGTTTTACTGCTTAACTTTGCGATACGCTTATCGAGAGCTTGCACATCAACCTTTGGAGTGATAATGACTTCTAGATCAGTTGTTGGTGTTGATATGTACCCGCAATATTCTTGCAAGCGAGCCGACTTTTTTATCTCGCTATTGGGGTAAAGAGAAATAGCTGATTGCGTTGAGATCGACGCTCCCATAAAGACCTTTACATGAAATTGCTCTTTCAAATTACCTTTGAGCGTGTCTGTAGCATCGAATCGCTGTGAGCATAAGATACAAGTATATAAAAATGAGCGGCCTTGCTGAATAACAGAGGTAATCATTTTCATAAGTTCGTCATACTCTTTTTTGCTCTTGCTTGCGGTGTACGAACCCCATTCATCGAACAATAACACATGCCTTTTGCCGTCTGTAACTCCGCTTTTCCTTACCTTTTCAAAGTCATCGCAGAACTTTTTGAGCATAGCGTCACAATCTTCGCCGACGGCGTAAGAATCACCGTGAAAAGCACCATAGTCATTGAAATTTTTATAGTCGCATACCGTAATAGAAGCACCTTCAACTAAAAGTTGTTCTAACAGTTTTTTTATGTAAACTGTCTTACCACCGCCGGTCCCACCGGCCACTAAAATATTATTTGCGCGTTTGTCATCCCACATAATAGGAACGACTTGACCAGAACTTTGCCAATTATCAAACTTATAGCCGAGCACTACGCCACGCCCTTTGACTTCCAACTGCTCAGGCAGAGGCGGACAAGTACGCTCAACATTCATATAAGTAGCTTGTCTGCAAGCCATACTATAAAGCGGATATTCCTCAGGGTACTCACAATAAAAAATGTCTAATTGCATTTTATTGTCGATAATATTAGGAATAACTGTGTACTTGAACGGCAAGCCGTTGCAGTCTAAGTACCTTTGATACACGGCGGTACAATGCCATACGAGCTCCTGCGACACTTCCGGCGTTATTTCACTTTTACAGTATACCCCTATGCTGATACGAGAGGGCAACTCATAATAATATGTAATGTCGGGTATCATCGGAGCGTAAGTATAGTCAGCCAATACCATACGGAAGCCGCAGTCAAGCTCTTCTTTGTATGGGTGCTTTTCCTTTGGTGGCTTGCACCACTCTATGAAAGCACACACGCCGTTGTAAATAACAATTAAAGCCTTCTTGACCTCAGAGCAAAAGGTCTTGAAACCCTTTTTGAAGTCTTGCTTGAAGTTGCCGAAAAGACCTACTACATAAAGCTCCTTGCAAGCAGCCGCATAAGTCATCTTGTTTTTAATAGCATAGTACAAAGGTGATAGCGTGAAACTGCAAAAACAAAAAACACTTGAAATGATTAACATAATTTTATCAAACTTACTCATATAAAAAACCTCACATTCAAATTAATATTATTAGGGGGTAGGGCGAGCCGAAGCCCACCCACGCCCACAAGTTTACAGCCTACTTAAATAATAGCAGCATCAATAGCAACTACTTTACCCTTATGATTAAAAGTAATATCTACTTCTTCATCAACTGGAATATCCTTATAAGCTGAAACATCTGGTGAAACGAAAGCTCTCTCAACTTGCCAACCTTCCACCGAACCTGTTACTGACTTAATGCCATACCAAATAGTTGTTCCTATTATATTACGACCATCATCAGCTACAAAGTCCAATTTTCTCTTGCCAAAAATTTTATACATGGCAGGTTCCTCCTATTTCTGCACAAGCCGACTAAAAACTTGTGCGGATATTCGATTCCACTATCTGTTTGCCCCAGACTGTTAGTCAGGAAATCGACCACCCAAAGCCGTTTGCACCGGCCCCAAAAAATACTATTGAGGAGTTTAAAACCAACACCAAAAATTTTTTTAAAAAATTTTGCCCCAAGGGGTTGACTTTTCAAAAGAAATCGTTTATAATGTAATATGTAAGGTGTACTCACTCGTGGGTACGCCTATTGGTGTTGCGTTTACATCTATTATAAAATAAATTTTGGAATTTGTCAATAAAACATTTGAATCTGTAACATAACTGTAACATTGCGATTTTTTGGGGTGCTTTAGGGAGCTTGCTTTCAAGCTACGGTACCGAGATTGAATATAATATATATAATAATGTAGAAAATCGTCCGTTTCGGGTTATTCCGGAACGGATTTTTTTAATTTGTATTGCAATCTGTAACTTTTTATGGTAAAATAACAGTTACCACATCTTTTTTTATTTCTAAACACAACTAAATATTATAATTTGCTCATATGAGGGGTACGCTATGTAAAAAGCGTACACTTTGTTTCTTCATACCCTTATGTGAGTAAGCTGTGTTATGATAAAAAAAGTGTGTGGTAACCTTTGGAAGCAAAGTCCCTGCGTTTTTTGGTGCGTGGCTCTGCTTTCGGGTAGGCTACGCACTTTTTTAATTTAGGGGGCGATTTCGTGAAGAAGTCACTATCTCTGTTTCTTGCGGTTATATTATCCGTATCTATGCTGTGCGGCTGTGATAGCATCGAACAAGCCGAGAATACGATATCAACCACGCAAGCAGCAGACATAACACAAGACACAGCGGAAGAAACGCCGTCGCCTTTGACGGAAAGCTCACAAGGAGCAAACGCCGACAAGGGATATACTGATAATGGCAAAATCAAGTCGCATCATATCAATGTAGGTCAAGCAGATTGTGAGTTTATCGAATTACCGAACGGCAAGACTATGTTAATCGATGCAGGCAATTCCCACGACGGCAGCAGCATTGTTTCATACATTAAAGGGTTAAATCATAACAGACTTGACTATGTTATAGGAACACACCCACACGCAGACCATATTGGCGGTATGGCAACTGTACTGAATAGCTTTGAAATAGGAGCTATGTATATTCCCGAAAAGTCGCATACATCACAAGTTTTTGAGAATATGCTCAATGCCATTGAGGACAACGATATTACACTTATTCCCGCGAAAAGCGGAGTAAATATTTTCAAAGACGGCAATCTGCAAGCGGATATATTAGCACCTGTCGGGAGTTCTTATTCTGACCTTAACGAATGGTCGGCAGTTGTAAAAATTACATACGGCAAGACAGAGCTTTTATATATGGGGGACGCTACAAGCAGAAACGAAAGCGAGATAATTTCAAGCGGTGCATCTGTTGAGGCGGATATCTTAAAAGTAGGACATCACGGCTCAGATACATCATCAAGCAGTAGCTTTATTAGTGCGGTATCTCCAAAGCACGCTGTCATATCTTGTGGCATTAACAACCAATACGGACACCCCGATAGCATCACATTATCTGTATTAAAGAACAACGGAGCAGATATATACAGAACGGACGAAGTTGGTACTATCATCATTACAGCCGACAGCGAGGAAAACATTTCTGTTGACAAGAAAGCATCTAATATAAAAGAAAATGCACCACCACCGAGCCAAATTGTAAAAGAGGAACCCGAACAAGAAAGACCTTCTACAACTCAAAACAAGTCGGTAACTGTTTACAGAACGAAGACCGGAAAGAAATATCATCGGGACGGCTGTTCCTATCTTAAAAGCAGAATACAAACAACAGTAGCGGAAGCGGTATCAATGGGGCTTACCCCTTGCTCACGCTGTCAACCGCCACAGTAAAGAGGTAAAAATATGAAATTTATAATTGACAGATTTGAGGGCGATTTTGCCGTTTTGGAAACGGCGGACTTATCGACTGTGAATATTCCTAAAATGCTTTTGCCGATAGAAGCCGCAGAGGGCGATATCGTGAGCATCATAATCGAAAAGGGTGAAACCCAAGACCGAGCAAAGCAAATGGAAACAAAAATGCAAAACTTATTCAAACGAAGTGCAAACAAATAATATAGCGGAACAAAAGGGACATTCTGCGGAATGTTCTTTTTTTATCACAAAATGCCGAAAATGGCGGCGAGTTCTTGAAAAATACACAAAAGTATAGTATAATATATTAAATATGTAATTTTTTGGGTGATATTATGGCTAAAAAAGAAATAAAAACAGATTTATGGGTATGGGAGCTTTTGAAACAAGCGGACATCAGCATGGACGCACAAGGCAGCACCATACTTGAAATAGATACAGCGTTAAAGACCGCCTCCAAGAAAGGCACGGGACGAGTAGGCTTTCCCGAATATGTGGGAGTTGTCAAAGACTACTTGCTTGTTATCGAGGACAAAGCGGACTTGTCAAAACATATCAAGCTCGACGACGGCGGCGTTATCAGTCAAGAAGTGCAAGCCGTAACCGACTACGCTGTTAATGGTGCGGTTTTCTATGGCAAGCATCTTGCAGAGCATACAAGCTACAAGAAAATTATTGCCTTTGGTGTATCAGGCGACGAGAAAAAGCACAAGATTTCACCCGTGTATATAGACGAAACAGAGTTTTACAGAGAATTGCCAGAGGTTGAGTCTTTTATTTCCTTTAATGAGAGCAACATTGACGAGTATTTTGTCCGTGAAGTGTTGCAAGAGGACACAGACAGCCAGGAAGAAACAGCGGAAATCTTAAAGGATGCAGCCGCTTTGCACGAAGATTTGAGAAATTACGGCAGTCTTAAAGACACCGACAAACCCCTTATTGTTTCGGGCATACTGCTTGCACTCAGAGAAATAGAATTCAAAAACTTTTCCATTGACGAGCTAACGGGCGACACTATCAAGACCGACGGCGAAAAGATTTACAGAGCAATAGCAGATAACTTGCAGAGGGCTAATGTAGCACCGGAAGTCAAAAAGCAAAAGCTCTTGTCACAGTTTGCACTAATTAAGGACACAGCAAAACTTAACGCCGTAGAGCCGAAGCTCCAAAAGACACCATTGAAACATTTTACAGAGTTCTTATATGACAAGATTTATCGCTCTATCCGTTACAGCCAAAGTGCAGAAGATTATCTCGGCAGATTTTACGGCGAGTTTATGAGCTACTCAGGGGGCGACGGACAGACACTTGGTATTGTATTGACACCAAAGCATATAACGGAGCTTTTCTGTGATTTGGTTGATATTAAACCAACGGACACAGTTTTCGATCCGTGCTGTGGCACGGCAGGTTTTTTGATTGCGGCTATGCATAAAATGTTAAAGCAAGCAACAACCGACAACGAAAAGCGGAACATAAGACAAAAGCAACTGCACGGCGTTGAACTTCAACCC
>JAZNWI010000059.1:0-16595 GCA_045593305.1 Clostridia bacterium
ACAAGCTTTGAATAGCGGAATGCATCTTCCACAGCTTCTGACATGTCGTCACGGGCAAGGTCAAATACAGAAACCTTCACACCTTTTTCTTTGAGCATATTTTCAAGGATTGAAACCGCATTTTTTGTATTTCCGTAAACAGATGTGTAAGCGATGGTAACGCCCTCTGTCTCCGGCTTATAGCTTGACCAGGTGTTATAAAGGTCAATGTAATAGTCAAGGTTTTCAAATAATTGCGGACCATGGAGCGGTAAAATTCCTTTTATTTCAAGGGTTGCTGCTTTTTTAAGAAGTGACTGTACTTGTGCACCAAATTTTCCTACGATACCGAAGTAGTATCTTCTTGCTTCACATGCCCAGTCTTCCTCTACATCTAATGCACCAAATTTTCCAAAAGCATCGGCAGAGAACAGAACTTTGTCCAAATCATCATAGGTAACGATAACCTCCGGCCAGTGCACCATAGGTGCAGTTAAAAATGTAAGAGTACGCTTTCCAAGAGAAAGTGTATCGCCATCTTTTACGATTATGCGGTTGTCCTCATAATCTGTGCCGAAAAAGTTTTTCATTATGTCAAACGCCTTTTGTGATGCTACAATCTTTGCGTCAGGGTATTCCTTTATAAAGTTATGAATATTTGCAGAGTGGTCAGGTTCCATGTGCTGAACAACTAAGTAGTCAGGAGTTCTGCCATCCAAAGCAATTTTCAAATTATCAAGCCATTCATCACCAAAGCTCTTATCTACTGTGTCAAAAATTGCGATTTTTTCGTCTAAAACCGCATAAGAATTATATGACATACCATTTGGTACAGGGTACTGACCTTCAAAAAGGTCAAGCTTATGGTCGTTAACACCGATGTATTTAATATTTGTAAGATTTTCCATTTGATTTATCCTTTCTTTATTCTGTTTCATTGCCTAAAATTGAAGCGAGTATTTCGCTATAAACCTTTTCAGGGTTCGCCTTAAAGTTACGGATAATTGCCGCTGCAGTCTGGCGAGAGCCTGCATAAAAGGAAAGCTCCATCAGTGGAGATATGCTCTCATAAAGTCCAAGCTCCACAGTGTATTCTGTTTCATTCAAAGGAACGAGTTTTGCCTTAACGCTCTTTTTAAGCTTTTCTTCTCTGAAAAACGGCTCAATATGCTCTTCAATCTGTTCTCTTATATAAACAGGAATCTGGTGCTCAAAAAAGGAGTTTGCTTCTCTTCCTTTATCAGTAAGCTCGTAGATTGGCATATTCTCATCTATGGAGTTTTCAAGAATTTGTACATATCCAATTTGCACAAGATTGTCAAGGGCAATCTGGAAATTGGCAAAATTTATATTACACTTATCAAGAGTCAGACAGGTAAGCTGTGAATGTGTAACCTTTCTGTCCGCTTTTTTCAATGTAAAAAGAATTATATATTGTATTGTAACAGGGTCGTCAACCTCTCGCATATACATATAAAAAACCTCCGTCAAATAAAAACAAAAACAAAATACAAATTTATTATAGCATATTTTTTCAGAAAATGATATAATAATTATAAAAAAAATTTAAGGAGATAAAAAATGGCAAAACTAACACCGGAAGAAGAGAAAAAAAGACAAGAAGCCTTGTGGGAAATAGAGAATAGTCTTAAAGGGAAGGGATATACATATATAGCAGGCGTTGACGAAGCCGGAAGAGGACCATTGGCAGGACCTGTGTATGCAGCAGCCGTAATTTTGCCTGAGGGTGCAGAGCTTTGGGGAATAAACGATTCAAAAAAGCTTACACCAAAAAAAAGAGAAGAGCTTTTTGATAAAATAACCGAGATTGCAATAAGCTATGCAATTTTTTCTGTGGATGAAAAAGAAATAGACGAGATAAACATTTTAAATGCCACCCATAAGGCAATGAACGGAGCGGTAAATAGCCTATCACAAAAGCCGGACTATGTAATAATTGACGGAAACAGTATAAAGGGTATGGAATTAGCACACGAAACCGTTGTAAAAGGCGATGCGAAAAGCATTTCTATTGCAGCAGCATCAATCCTTGCAAAGGTTGCAAGAGACAGATACATAGAGGAAATGGGAAAGGTATATCCGGAATACGGCTTTGAAAATCATAAGGGATATGGAACAAAAGCACACACAGATGCAATTTTGAAATACGGCGTATGTCCGATTCACAGAAGAACTTTTTTGAAAAAATTATTGGGGGATAAAATATGACCACAAAAGAAATAGGTGATTTCGGCGAAGAAATGGCATGCTCTTATCTTGAAGAGCATGGAATAACGGTTTTAAAAAGGAATTTTCACGCTAAGTTCGGAGAGATTGATATAATTGCAAAGGACGGTGAGACAATAGTTTTTGCCGAGGTAAAAACACGACTTTCAAAAGACTATGGAACACCATCAGAGTTTGTGGACTTTAGGAAACAGGAAAAAATTATACAGACAGCACTATATTATCTTGGAAATGATGATACAGACATGCGTTTTGATGTGGTAGAAGTTATGTATAAACCTGCAGGTGATGCCATGTTGGTAACAGAAATAAATCATATAAAATCAGCATTTTAAGGAGAGTTTATGAAAATTTTTGATGGACACTCTGATACTATTACAAGGCTTTTGGATGAAAACAAAAGCCTTTTTGAAAATGATTTGCATGTAGATTTAAAAAGGCTTTCAAAAAATGAAAGTATTCAGGTTTTTGCGTGCTTCATTGACCCTTTGTATAAAACCTGTGCAAAAGATAGGTTTGATATGGTGATAGATAACTTTTATCTTGAAGCAGAAAAACACAAAATGACCGTATGCAAAAACTATTATGATATAGTAAATAGCAATGATAGGGTAAAGGCGGTTTTAAGTCTTGAGGGTGGTGAAGTAGTTGAAACCCTTGAGGATTTGGATTATTTGAAAAGTCGTGGAATTTTAATGATTGCACCAACCTGGAATTATAAGAATCAGCTTGCTTGCGGTGTTTTGGAAAAGAAAGACACGGGACTTACAGAGTTTGGAAAAAAAGCAGTCCGGCGTATGAACGATTTGGGAATTTTAATTGATGTGTCACACCTTAGCGAAAAATCCTTTTGGGATGTTGCAGAAATTTCCACAAAACCCATTTGTGCGAGCCATTCAAATTCCAGGTCTATAACTGATAATCCAAGAAATTTAACAGACGAACAGTTTTGCAAGATACGGGACATGGAAGGTTGTGTAGGGATAAATTTTTACCCGCCATTTTTAGGTAATGACTTAAAATGCATAATAGACCATATCGACAGGTTTTTGGCCCTTGGTGGAGAGGAAAATATAGGAATAGGCAGTGACTTTGATGGAGTTGACTGCTTGCCTTGTGGAATCAATGGTTGTCAGGATATGGAAAAGATGATTAAAATGCTTCCATATTCCGAAAAAATTCGCAAAAAAATAGCTTACGAGAACTTTCTAAGAGTAGTAAAAGCACAAAATTGTTGAACTTGCATAGTTATATAAGAATATGGGGTAATATTTTGTATAGAAAATTTGAAACTTTTAGTGTATAAATATTGCATTTTTAATTAAAAAATGGTATAATAGCGTTAATATTTTATAAAAAATGAAATTTTGACTTGTTCAAAAATTCAAAATGGAGGCAAAAATGGTTTCAAAAAAAGCTGCAGGTGTTTCACCATCACCAACACTTGCAATAGATTCAAAATTTAAAGAAATGAAAGCAAACGGCGAAGATGTAGTAGGATTCGGCTGCGGAGAGCCTGATTTTGATACACCTGAGCATATAAAGAAAGCGGCTATTGATGCAATCATGAACGGCGAGACAAAGTATACACCCGCAGCAGGTACTCTAAAGCTTCGTCAGGCGGTTGCGGATAAGTTTGAGCGTGAGAACGGACTCTGCTATAAACCAACAGATATTGTTGTTTCAAATGGTGCAAAGCATTCATTGGTAAATGCATTTATGGCGATTTGTAATCCTGGAGATGAGGTTATTATCCCTGCACCATATTGGGTAAGCTATCCTGAAATGGTAAAGCTTGCAGACGGTGTTCCGGTAATTGTGAATGCCGCTGCTGAAAACAACTTCAAGGTAACTGTGGATGAACTTCGTGCAGCTCTTACTGACAGAACAAAAGCAATTGTTATCAACAGTCCGTCAAACCCAACAGGCATGGTATACACAGAAGCTGAGCTACGCGAGATTGCTGATTTTGCAGTAGAGAATAATCTTTATGTGATTTCAGACGAAATCTATGAGCATTTAATATACGAAGGAAAGCATGTTAGTATCGCATCCTTTAATGAAAAAATCAAGGACCTTACAATTGTAATAAACGGTGTTTCAAAAACATTTGCAATGACAGGTTGGAGAATCGGCTACGCTGCTGCAAACCCTGAGATTGCAAAGGCAATGGCAAACATTCAGTCCCATGCTTCATCAAACCCTAACTCTATCGCTCAGGCAGCTACAATTGCAGCTTTAGAGGGTGGTATGGAAGCAGCAGATGCAATGCGCAAACAGTTCAAACGCCGTCGTGACTTTATGGTGGATATGTTTAACAGCATTGATGGTGTTTCATGTAAGCGTCCGAATGGTGCATTCTACATCATGATGAATATTGATGACCTTTTGGGAAGAACAATGTACGGCGTTACAATTAAGGATGCTGATGATTTTGCAAAACTATTCTTAGATGTTGCAAAGGTTGCGGTTGTCCCGGGAACAGGCTTTGGCGTTAATAATTATGTAAGATGGTCTTATGCTACAAGTATGGATAACATTGTTGAAGGTATAGAGCGTCTTAAAAAATTCCTGCACGCTGCAGAATTTTAACTTTCGCGGAATTTAAAATCCTCTTTTTGCATAGTATGTACTACTATGTACAAAAGGGGATTTTTTTTATGCAAAATAAAAAGGGAGTTACATTTTTGATTTTCCTGCTGTTATATGGGGTAGGAGTGTGTATAGGGTGTACAAGGCAGATTTCGGTAAGCGATCAGAGTGGTATGTATGAATACCTTGAGCAGGCTATGTCCGGATACAATGCGACGGCTATGGAAAGTGTAAAAAGTATTTTTAAGGATAATATGAAGTTGTTTTTATGCATTGCCATTGGCGGATTCTTTTTGATAGGTCCTGTGTTCTTGGGTGGAGTAATGTTGGTAAAAGGCTACTCTACAGGCTTTGCGATAACAGCGGTATTACGCTTTTTTGGACTATATGGTATAACCTTTTGTATAGCAAATCTTATATCAGCAGGCTTTGTTGTTCCTATGTTATGTTGGTATTCCTGCAATTGCGTGTTAAATATAAAGGAAATGCGCTATGACAGAAGAGAGTTTTTAAAACGCTTTTTTGTGCTTTTGGCAATAATGCTGGTAGTAGTTATAGTAGATAGCGGTGTGAGAGGTTTTTTGTCTGCAATGTTGATGAAATTTGCCTCTGGTGGATAAATGTGTAAATTAATTTGTAAAATGTGCAAATAAATTTAGGAAAAATATCTATACATTTTAAAATTTTATGTTATAATAATTTATGCGATGATTTGGTTCTGCATTAGTTTTACTACAGAATGATATTCGTAAATTGACTATAAAGGAGGGAAGTAAATGCAGGAAATTTTAGACGGATTTGTATTCTCGCTTGTTGGCGGTCAGGCAAAATCCGGAAACACAATTATGTCTTATAAGCGCGATGTGGCTCATTATCTGGCCTTTTTAAAGGAAAAGGGAATATCCGACATAAAGAAAACAAACAGAACGACAGTCCTTACATATTTACTTCTCTTACAAAAGCAAGGCAGAGCCGCAGCAACAATTTCAAGAAGACTTGCATCCTTGCGGTCTTTTTATGGATATGTTCAGGATAGCGGTGTTAAAATGAAGGACCCGACACTTAATCTTGAAGCACCAAAGGTTTCTAGGAAAACACCGGGTGTTTTAACAACTCAGGAAACAGAGCTATTACTTTCCATGCCGAAGCTTACAAATGCGAAAGGCTATCGTGACCGTGCGATGCTTGAAGTTCTGTATGCGACGGGTATAAAGGTGTCCGAGCTTATAAACTTAAATGTTCAGGATATTGATTTAAAACAGGGATATATAACCTGCAGGAATGGTACTCATGCGAGAACGCTTCAAATGGGTAGAGCTGCAATATATGCCCTTCGTGATTATATCGAAAAAGCAAGAGAAACAATGGTAACATCTGATGATGTGAAAATATTATTTTTAAACTGCAACGGTACAAGGCTATCTCGTCAAGGGTTCTGGAAAATCCTTAAAAACTATAGCAAGGAAGCCGGTATAAAGAAAGAAATAACACCATATACGCTTCGTCATTCCTTTGCAATACATCTTATGGAAAATGGTGCAGAACTCAAGTTTGTTTCCCAGATGCTTGGATACACTGATATTAACGCCATGCAGATTTATGCGGACATTCTAGACAGCAGTATGAGGGAAGAGTACCAAAAAACTCATCCAAGAGCGTAGTGGTTTACATAATTTTACACAAATTTAAAAAAAGACTTGATTTTTTATTGTAATAGTGATATAATATTTCAGGTTTGGGTAAAGTAAGAAAATGTTTGATTTTAAGGAGACTGAAATGGCTAAATTTGATCTGAATGAGATCCTTTCAATGTTTGATGTAAAGTCAAAAATCGAAAACTACGGAAACGGCCACATAAATGACACATACAGAACTTCTTCAAAGGACTGTATACTTCAGAGAATTAACACAAATGTATTTAAAAATCCCGAAGAAACGATGGATAACATTGATAGGGTTACCACTTTTTTAAGAGGTAAGATTGAAGCAGAGGGCGGAGATCCTGATCGCGAAACAATGACAGTTATCAAAACTCGTGACGGAAAAACATGTTATCACGCAGATAATGAGCATGTATATCGTGTGTACAAGTTTGTTGATGGCACAAAAACTATCGAAGTTGGCACAAAAGAAGACATGTACCGTGCAGGCAAAGGCTTCGGTAAATTCCAGAGACGATTAGATGACTATCCTGCAGATACACTTTTTGAAACAATTGAGAATTTTCATAACACACCTGATCGTATGAAAAAGTTCGAAGAAGCGGTTGCAAACGATATAGCTGGACGAGCTAAAGATGTTCAGGAGGAAATTGCATTCGCAAGAGAGTGTGCCAGCTTTGCAAGCGTTGTGACTGACGGTCTTAGCGATGGCTCAATTCCACTAAGGGTTACTCATAACGATACAAAGATTAACAACATCCTGTTTGACGCAGAATCAGGCGAGGCGGTTTGTGTAATTGACCTTGATACAGTAATGCCGGGAAGTGCTCTTTACGATTTTGGTGATGCTCTTCGAATCGGTGCTTCAACTGCAGCAGAAGATGAAACAAATCTTGATATTGTAAACTTTGATGAAGAAATTTTTGTTTCTTTCGCAAAGGGATATTTTGAAGAAATGGGCGAAAAGCTTACAGAAAGAGAAAAGGAACTTCTTCCATTCTCTGCAAAGCTTTTGACATTTGAATGCGGAGTACGATTCTTAACAGACTACCTAAACGGTGATACATACTTTAAAATTCACAGAGAGCACCACAACTTGGACAGAGCAAGAAACCAGTTCAAGCTTGTGCGTGATATTGCAGAAAGAGAAGAAAAGCTTCTTGATATAATTAAAAGTCTATAAAAACTAAAACGAGGACGATGTCCTCGTTTTTTTATGTTCTTGCACCTAAAATATGTATTCCGCGGATATTTGCATAGTTGTAGGAATTCAAATTCCGTTGGAAAGCATCGTTATCATGGGCGCATATATAATAATTTCGCCGACCCCTCTGCGTTTTTATCATAGTAAGCACTAAGGTGTGATAAAACCTGCCGCTCTGGTTCCCAAGCTGTATAATATCACCGGGCAGAAGTCTGTCTAATGATGCAACTTCTGCATAAGGTCCGGTACTTTCATTGTTCACCATAAAGTCGTAAAAATACTCAACACCCGACCAGGATGGTGATTTGTCATTCCCTGAAATGTAATACCAACCGAAAGTTGGGGTATAATTCATAATACCGCATCCTGCAAACACGCATTGTGATGCAAAGGAAGTACAATCTCCTCCCACATCCGCAAAATCATAGTAGGAAGGATTTCTGGCAAGTGCCCAACGAAGAGCATACCTGACAGCCTCACTTCTGTTATATTCAATTTCCGGCATAAAAAAATCTCCTTTCATAGAAATAGCAAATATATTTTTGGTAAGTTCCACTTAAAATAAGTAGCAAGCATTCGCAGAAGAAAGGTAACAAAAGCACTTATAACAAGAGAAAAACTATAATTTAAAGAAAACAGGTGGAGAATATAAAAAACAGTACTCCCAAAAAGTGCGGCAGATGCATAAAAATCTTTTCTTAAAATAACAGGGACTTTTAAAATCATAATATCCCTTAAAAATCCACCGCCAACACCTGTCATCGTGCCAATCATTACTGACAGAAACATATTTTGAGCATATCCTGAGTCAATGGCAGTTTGTGTTCCTAAAGCTACAAAAATACCAAGACCCAAAGCATCGAAAATATTATTGATTTTATCTATAAAACCTTCTCTTTTTTGGTATTCGTCATAATAAAAATATGCAAAGGCAAAAAGGATAAGAGCAACAGCTGCGGCTATAAAAAAATAAGTAGGCTCAAGAAAAATCCTGGGCGGTGTAAACCCAAGGAGAATATCCCGGATAACTCCGCCTCCTGTTGCAGTAGTTGCGGCAAGTATAATAACGCCTAAAAGGTCGGTTTTCCTTGAAACACCTGCCATAGCTCCGGAGGCAGAGAAGGCGGCAACGCCGATAAAGGATAAAACATTAGTGAAAACGCGAGTATACAAAACAATCACTCTCTTTTCCTATACAATATATTTAAAAGGAAGTAGACAATATTCTTTATAAGCAGTCCAAATTTGGTTTCATTGCAAATAAACTGCTGGAAAAAATTATGATAAAAAGAGTCCGAAAAAATCGAAAAATAGAGAAAATTCTGTTGACAGAAAAAAGGATATATGGTACAATTTTTATGTTACAAGAATGTAACTTTTGTGTGTTTTTGATTACAAGAAAGCGGGTGATTTGTATTAAGGCAATGGAAGAGAAAATTCTCAAAGAGGGAGAAGTCCTTCCGGGGAATATTCTGAAAGTGGGAAGTTTTCTTAATCAGCAGATAGATACTGATTTCCTGAAGGAAATTGGAAAAGAAATTGCTCGTCTTTATAAAGATTCAGGAGTTAATAAGGTTTTTACAATAGAAGCTTCCGGAATAGCAATTGCGGTTGCGGCAGGCTATGAACTGGGAGTGCCTGTTGTTTTTGCCAAAAAGAACAGATCAGAGAACATATCAGGTGATACCTATGTTTCAAAGGTTGAATCCTTTACGCATAAGACAACAAATACTATTGTTGTCAGTCGTGAGTTCATTAAAGAGGATGACAGGGTACTGATAGTGGATGATTTTCTGGCAAACGGAAAGGCTCTTATCGGTCTTTGTGATATAGTAAATCAGGCAGGGGCAACAACTGTTGGTGCAGCTATTGCCATTGAAAAGGGATTCCAAAAGGGCGGAGATATGCTTCGCAATACAGGAATAAGGGTTGAATCACTTGCTATCATTGATTCAATGACAGACGATAGCATAGAGTTTAGAGCCCAATAAAACACGATGTAAATAAAATTTACATAAATTAAAAATTTGCCAAAAAGGCACGGAGGTAATTGTAATGAAAAAAGTTTTATCATTGTTGATGGTAATGGTAATGGTAGTTGCTTCTTGTTTCGCACTAACAGGTTGCGGAAACAGTGCAGTATCTGATGACCTTATGATTGGTTTCATCTTCTTACACGATGAAAACTCTACTTATGATAAGAACTTCATTGATGCAGCTCTTAGCGCAAAAGAAGCTCTTGGTCTTTCAGACGAACAGGTACTAATGAAGACAAACATTCCTGAAACTGCTGAATGTTACGAAGCAGCTGCTGACCTTGTAGATGCAGGCTGTGACATCGTTTTCGCTGACAGCTTTGGTCACGAAGATTTCATCATTCAGGCTGCTAAGGAATTCCCGGAAGTTACATTCTGTCACGCAACAGGTACAAAGGCACACACAGAAGAACTTCCAAATTACTACAACGCATTCGCTTCAATTTACGAAGGCCGTTTCCTAGTAGGATATGCTGCTGGTCTAAAGCTTAACGAAATGATTGAAGCTGGCAAGATTACAGCTGACCAGGCTAAGATGGGTTATGTTGGTGCTTACCCATACGCAGAAGTTAAGTCAGGTTACACTTCATTCTTCCTTGGTGCAAGAGCTGCTTGCCCAAGCGTAACAATGGATGTTAAGTTCACAAACTCATGGTTTGATATCGCAGCTGAAAAAGAAACAGCTAACGCTTTGATCGCTGACGGTTGCGTACTTATCAGCCAGCACGCTGACTCTGAGGGTGCTCCAAAGGCTTGTGAAGAAGCAGGTGTTCCAAATGTAGCTTACAACCTTGACACACGCGACTGGGGTCCAAACACAGCTTTAATCTCTTCAAAGATTAACTGGCAGCCATACTTCGAACACATCATCACAGCTACAGCTGAAGGAACAGCAATCACACAGGATTTCTGTGGCGGTCTTGAAGAAGGCGTTGTTATGACACTTGGTCTAAATGATAAGGTTGCAGCTGAAGGAACAGAAGCTAAGCTTGAAGAAATCAAGGCTAAGCTTATCGCAGGCGAAATCAAGGTATTTGATACAGCTACATTTACAGTAGATGGCAAGAAGCTTGATTCTTACCTTGCAGATGTTGACTCAGATGCAGCATTTACACCTGATACAGAAGTTATCGCTGACGGATACTTCCATGAATCAGAATACCGCTCAGCTCCATACTTTGATGTAGATATCGACGGTATCACAATTAAATAAGAAAATCTATACCTCGGGTGGGCGTGTGCCCATCCGGGGGTATTTTCATTTTGAAAAAAGGATAGTGGGACTGTGTTTTTTTGAGAATGGAACAAATTACTGGAAATATATGAGGAGGGAATACATTGAAGCCGGCAATTGAACTTAGAAACATTACTAAAACTTTTGGAAATGTGTACGCCAATCGTGATGTCAACCTTACTGTTGAAAAGGGTGAAATTCTGTCAATCCTTGGCGAAAATGGTAGCGGAAAAACAACACTAATGAATATGATTTCAGGAATATACTATCCTGATGAAGGCCAGATTTTTATTGATGGCGAAGAGGTTGTAATCCGTTCACCAAAGGACGCCTTTGACTATAAAATCGGCATGATACATCAGCACTTTAAGTTGGTGGATGTATTTACTGCGGCACAAAATGTAATTTTGGGTTTAGAGGACAAAAAAGGCTTTAATCTGAAAGAAGCAGAGAAAAAGGTTGCGGAAATCGGGGCAAAATATGGCTTTGTTGTTGACCCTAAAAAGAAAATTTACGAAATGTCCGTATCGGAAAAGCAGACAGTTGAAATAATCCGTGTTCTTTACCGTGGTGCAGATATTCTTATCCTGGACGAGCCGACAGCGGTATTAACACCACAGGAAGCACAAAAGCTTTTTGCAGTACTTCGCCGCATGCGTGACGATGGAAAATCAATCGTAATTATTACTCATAAGTTACATGAAGTTCTTTCATTATCTGATAGAGTTTCAGTTTTGAGAAAAGGCGAATATGTCGGAACAATCAAAACATCCGAAGCAAACGAAAATATCTTGACTGAAATGATGGTAGGAAAGAAAGTTGAGCTTAACATTGAACGCGATGAGCCGCAAAACTCTGAGGACAGACTTGTGGTAGAAGGACTTAACTGCAGAAACCGTGAGGGTGTAGATGTTTTAAATAACATCTCATTCACTGCAAAGTCTGGCGAAATTTTAGGTATTGCAGGTATTGCGGGAAGTGGCCAGAGAGAACTTTTAGAAGCTATTGCGGGGCTTCAGCATCTTGAAAACGGAGAAATTATATATAACGATCCAAAATCAGGAAAGGTTGAAAACCTACGGGACAAAACACCTATGCAGATTCGTGATATGGGTGTAAGATTATCATTTGTACCGGAAGACAGACTTGGTATGGGTCTTGTTGGAAACATGGATATTGTTGACAATATGATGCTCAGAAGCTACCGTAAGGGGAAATCGGTGTTCTTAGAGCGAAAAGCACCAAAAGACCTGGCAGAGGAAATAATCAAGAGGTTGGATGTTGTTACACCATCTGCTTCAACTCCTGTACGACGCTTATCAGGCGGAAATGTACAGAAAATTCTTGTAGGCCGTGAAATTTCATCATCACCTACAGTTTTAATGGCAGCATATCCTGTACGAGGACTTGACATTAATTCCTCATATACGATTTATAATCTTTTAAACGAGCAAAAACGCCGTGGTGCTGCAGTAATATTTGTGGGTGAAGACCTTGATGTTTTAGTTGAGCTTTGTGACCGCATTATGGTACTTTGTGGCGGTAGTATCAGTGGTATCGTTGATGCAAGAACTACTACAAAAGAAGAAATAGGACTTATGATGACAAAGAAAAGGGAGGTGCAGGACAATGCAAACTAATGCAAAACATAATAAAGAGCCTCTTATCACAATAACATCCCGCGGTCGTGACTCTATGCCTATGAAAAAAGCTTGGGCAGTAAGAGCGGTTGCAATAATTTTGGCGCTTATTCTTTGCGCTGTGGTTATAGTTATGCTAACAGGCTATAACCCTATCAAAGTTTATGCAGAGCTTTTCAAAGGCTCATTTGGTTCAAGCCGAAAGATTTGGAATATGCTTCAAAAGCTTTCTATGCTGCTTTGCATATCTTTGGCAGTGACTCCTGCATTTAAAATGAAATTCTGGAACATCGGTGCTGAGGGGCAGACCTTAATGGGCGGACTTGCAGCAGCTGCATGTATGATTTACTTTGGCGAAAGCCTGCCACCAATACTTTTCTATCCAATTATGCTGGTAGCTTGTATCGTGGCAGGACTTGTATGGGGAATTGTTCCGGCATACTTCAAGGCTAAATTTAACACAAACGAAACCCTGTTCACACTTATGATGAACTATGTTGCCATGCAGCTTGTTTCATTCTGTATAGTTTTCTGGGAGAACCCGAAGGACTCAAATACAGTAGGTGTTATCAATCGTGCCACAGAAGCTGGCTGGCTTCCTGAACTTTTCGGGCAAAAATACCTTTTGAACATCCTGATTGTGGCTTTAATTACAGTAGGAATGTATATTTACTTAAAGTACTCAAAGCATGGCTACGAAATATCAGTTGTGGGTGAAAGTGAAAATACAGCAAGATATGTTGGTATAAATGTTAAGAAGGTAATCCTTCGAACAATGGCAATTTCTGGTGCGCTTTGCGGTATTGCAGGACTTCTTTTAGTAAGCGGAACTGACCATACCATAAACCGCGATATTGTCGGAGGTATGGGATTTACAGCTATCATGGTGTCTTGGCTTGCTAAGTTCAATCCTGTGGTAATGTCGCTGACATCATTCCTGATAGTATTTTTGGAGCGTGGAGCAGGGGAAATTGCAACAAAGTTTCAGCTCAATGAAAGTATGTCAGACATACTGACAGGAATTATTCTTTTCTTTATAATTGGATGTGAATTCTTTATTCAGTATAAAGTTAATTTCCGTAAGAAAAATAAGGAGGAAAATGTATGATAGCAACAATTTTAAATAAGGCCATCGCACAGGGAATTCCTCTATTATTTGGCTCAACTGGAGAAATACTGACAGAAAAATCGGGTAATCTAAATCTTGGAATCCCCGGAATAATGTATATGGGCGGAAGCTGTGGAATAATCGGTGCATATCTTTATGAGCAGATGGTGGAGGTACCGACTCCTTTCTGGGGCATTATGATTCCACTTTTGGCATCACTTATCGGCTCCACCTTGGCAGCACTGATTTATAGCTTTTTAACTATAACACTTCGTGCAAACCAGAATGTTACAGGTCTTGCATTAACAACATTCGGTGTAGGTTTTGGTGACTTTTTTGGCGGTTCAATCACAAAGATTTTCTCAAACGGCGGAACTTTGTCAGTAAAAACAACTGCTGACTTTTTCAAAACCACTTTGCCGTTTGCAGACGACTTGGGTTGGTTTGGGGAAATATTCCTATCACATGGATTTTTAGCGTATTTAGCGGTGATAATTGCACTTGTAGCAAGTTTTGTACTAAATCGTACAAGAGTAGGGCTGCACCTTCGAAGTGTTGGCGAAAATCCTGCCACTGCAGACGCTGCGGGAATCAATGTTACAAGGTACAAATACCTTGCAACCTGTATCGGCGGAGCTATTGCAGGTCTTGGCGGTTTGTTCTTCGTTATGGACTATACAGGAGGTTCTTGGACAAGCGGTGGCTTTGGTGACAGAGGTTGGCTTGCTATTGCTCTTGTAATCTTCGCGCTTTGGAAGCCAACTGTTGGAATACTAGGTTCATTTGTGTTTGGTGGTCTTTATATTGCATACACATATATTGACGGACTATCCCGAAGTGCCGTTGCAATATTTAACATGCTTCCGTATGTTGTTACAATTATTGTTCTTATTCTGACAAGTGTCAGAAACAAGAAGGAAAATCAACCACCGGCTAGCCTCGGACTTCCATATTTCAGAGAAGAAAGGTAGCGGAATAGGAGAAATAAATGAAAAAAGATGTATTAATAATCGGCGCGGGTCCTGCAGGAATTTTTACAGCTTTAGAGATGCTTCGCAGGGGCAGTAAGAAAAGTATCGTTATTGTAGAAAAAGGTCAGAGCATTGAAAAAAGAAGCTGTCCTAAAGGGAAAACACAAAAGTGCGTTGGATGTAAACCATATTGCCACATAACAACAGGCTTTTCTGGCGCAGGTGCATTTTCTGACGGTAAGCTTTCCTTATCATCAGATGTTGGTGGAGACCTGCCAAAGCTGATTGGTGAAGACATTGCACAGGAAACAATCAATTACACAGATAAAATTTATCTTGAATTTGGCGCAGATACTCATATTGAGGGCATTTCAAATACAGAGGCGGTTAAGGAGATAAGAAAAAATGCCATCAAGGCAGGACTTAAGCTGGTTGACTGTCCGATACGCCATTTGGGTACTGAAAAAGCCCACGATATTTATCTTGCAATAGAAAAATATCTTCAGAATAACGGCGTAGAAATACTCTTTGGTTATGAGTGTACAAACCTTATTTTAGAGGATGAGGTTTGCCACGGGGCGTTTGTTACAGACGGCAAAAATGAAATGGAAATTTTTGCTGACCATGTTATTGCGGCAACAGGAAGACGCGGTGCTGACTGGCTGGAAAAGATTTGTGCCAAGCACAACATAGCCCATGAACCAGGTACTGTTGATATAGGTGTTCGTGTTGAAGTTCGTAACGAGGTTATGGAAAAGGTTAACGAGGTTCTATACGAATCAAAGCTTATCGGTTGGCCTGAACCATTTAAGAATAAGGTAAGAACTTTCTGCCAGAATCCTGGTGGATTTGTGAGTCAGGAGAATTATGACAACGATTTAGCGGTTGTTAACGGCCACTCATATAAGGAGAAAAAGTCGGATAATACAAATGTAGCAATTCTTTGTTCACACAACTTCTCAACTCCGTTTAATCAGCCAATAGCTTATGCACAGAAGGTGGGAGAGCTTACCAATATGCTGGCAAACGGACAGATTTTAGTTCAGCGTTTTGGTGATATTTTAGACGGAAAACGCACCTGGCCAAAAGAGCTTGCTCAAAGCAATGTGCGTCCGACACTTCCTGATGCTGTTGCGGGCGATATTACAGCGGCTATGCCATATCGTGCGATGATGAATATTATCAATTTCATAAAGGCAGTTGATAAGGTTGTTCCGGGCTTTGCATCTTATGAAACACTGCTCTATTCGCCGGAACTCAAGTTCTATTCAAATCGTGTTAAAATGGATACTGACTTTAATACAAGCATCCGTGGATTCCACTGTCTTGGTGATTCAAGCGGTTGGACACGAGGTCTTATGATGGCATCCGTTATGGGCGTTTTAATGGGAAGAAAACTGGTAGAAGATTAATAAGTAAACGGTAAGGCAAAGTGCCTTACCGTTTTTGGTTTTTTAATTGACTATGTAAACCATTTATGATAGAATATTTATAAGTATAATTAGCTTTATGGAGGAGTAACATAATGAAAAAAGTAATGCTTGTATTCGGCACGCGTCCGGAAGCAATAAAAATGTGTCCTTTGGTAAACGAACTAAAATCAAGGGATAATATAGAAACTATTGTATGTGTTACAGGTCAGCACCGTCAAATGCTTGATGTGGTACTTGATGCATTTTCTGTTGTGCCTGACTATGACCTTTCAATTATGAAGGACAAGCAGACCTTATTTGATATAACAACAAATATTTTAAATAGAATTAAAGAAGTTCTTGAAAAGGAAAATCCGGATGTTGTTTTGGTTCATGGTGACACATCTACAACCTTTGTAACAGCTTTAGCGTGCTTCTATTTACAGATTCCTGTGGGACATGTTGAAGCAGGGCTCAGAACCTATAACATTTACTCACCATACCCTGAAGA
>JAZNWI010000060.1:0-15567 GCA_045593305.1 Clostridia bacterium
AAACCGAGAAGGCATTCGTAAGATGACTCCTCGCGAATGGGCAAGATTGCAAGGCTTTCCCGATACATTTAAACTTCCGCTTGCCGATGTTCACTTATATAAGCAGTTCGGCAACAGCGTTACTGTGAATGTAATTGAAGCTATTGCAGAAAAGATCAAGGAGGTGCTTGATAATGCCGCTGACAGGACATAAAGGTGAGTGGAGCGAAATATATGTATTTCTTCGACTGCTTGCAACGGGTAAGCTCTTTGCAGCAGATGCCGATTTGAACAAGAACAGCGGCACTTTTTATAATATACTCAATGTCCTCCGCACCGAAAATGGACAGAAATTGGAGTTCCGTCTTGACAGAAGTGCGGGCTGTGTTTCTGTTGTAGACAGCGATACGAATGCCATACTGACATCTTTGTCTTTTGGGGAATTTGAAAAGGCGGCCGATGAACTCTATAATGAAATTGTTGCTGCAAAATCTCCGTCTTTTTCTGTTGTTGCGACTGAAAACTTTTTGAACAATATTCGTGTATACAGTCTTAAGGCAAAATCCACGGATAAATCGGACATCAGAACAAAAGTCCATGACATAAACACCGGTATCGATATTGTGCAAGGTTTCAGCATTAAATCCAGACTTGGAAGTCCTTCTACTTTAATCAATGCAGGTAGAACGACAAACTTTATTTATGAAGTTACCGGTCCGATGACGGATGCAATAATGAATAACTTCAATACTTGTTCTAAGCTGTTTAAGAATCGTTTTGCTGTTTTGGATGCAAACAAATGCGACATTTCGTATTACGGCATGGAGAATGATACTTTTGAGAACAACTTACTGTTGCTTGACGGTAACTTGCCGGAGATTTGCGCTGAAATGCTCAAGGCCTTTTTCTCGTTGGGGATCACAACGGTGAAAGATGCCATTTCTCATTTGAACACAACCAATCCTTTAAAATATGATCTGTCCAAAGGACATCCTTTCTACAGCTACAAGTTCAAGAAACTGTTGACGGAATGTGCGCTCGGGATGTTGCCGTCCAAGACTTGGGACGGTACTGCCGATGCCACGGGAGGATACATAATTGTCAGGGAAGACGGTGAGGTTTTGTGCTATCACCTGTTTAACCGTAATGAGTTTGAAAACTATCTTTTGAACAATACAAAGTTTGAAACAGGTAGTACAAGCCGTCATGAATTCGGATCCATCTACAAAGATAACGGAAAGTATTATCTTAAACTGAACTTGCAAGTGAGGTTCATTAAGTAAGGAGAAGAAGTATGCTGTATTCAAGTACAAGAACATTTAAGAATGCACTTAATCGTTCATCAATAACGTTCGGTCCGAAAACAACTGTGGTTTTTGAAAAAATTAAATCATCGTTGCTTCTGAAGTCCGGTGTTAAGCCTTCGGAATATATTAAAGCAGCATATGAGATGTACAAAACAAAATGCAAAACCAACAACGCGCTGAACGGCAATGTCTTTGAAATGATATTTCAATGCTTGGTTTTTCAGCTCGATTTGTTGCCGCTGTATTCTCAGGTTAAACTGACATATGTTCCGAATATAGAATTCGATTTTATGCTTTTTAAAAAGTGTGATTTTTTCGACTCTCACGGCGCCGTTTTATATAACGGGGTTGAACCGATTTGCATCAGCTTAAAAACCACACAAAGGGAGAGATACAAACAAGCTGATTTGGAAGCTATGGCATTAAAAAATGTACATCGTAATGCTAAATGTTATTTGATTGGCCTTGAGGATGTATCGGGAATACAAAGTAAAATCAGCAAAAAAGACACGTTCGGGTTGGATTATGTATATAACGCTTCTGCTTCTGAATTCGATGACTTTATTGATGAGCTGTTAGGAAATGCAGGCGATTACATATGTCCGCCCAGCGTTCCGGTATGTTTATCAAAAGCCTATATCCAAAAGTAAAGTCATGAAAGTAATAAGTCTGTTTTCCGGAATCGGCGGTATTGACCTTGGATTCAAGCAAGCTGGGTTTGAGATTGTATGGGCGAACGATATTGATAGCGACGCCTGCAAGACCTATCGAACAAATTTCGGAGAAAAGAGTATATGTCAGCAAGATATCCGTTCGGTGTTGACTGAAGCGGTACCGAATGCAGATCTAATAGTGGCGGGATTTCCGTGTCAGCCGTTTTCGATTATGGGATATCAACGAGGATTTAAGGATCCGCGTGGCAATTTATTTTTTGAAATCGCAAGATTTATAGATGAAAAGAGACCGCGGGTGGTGTTTCTTGAAAATGTACAAAACCTTATGGAACATGATAACGGCAACACATTTCTTGTTATTTATAACACCTTAGCTCAGTTTGGATACTCTGTCAAATACAAAGTCATAAACGCAACCGATGTCAATATACCGCAGCATCGAGCACGGATCTTTATTATAGCTTTTCGTGATATCGAAGATTGCGACCGCTTTGTATTTCCCGAGGCGATACCGCTTGAAAAAACGATTGAAGACATTATTGATCGTACTGTAAAGCACGACGATATTTATTATTACGGCTCTGAGAGCCGATATTTTAAGATACTCAATGCGAAAATCGTCGATAAAACAGGGATTTACAGAATAGATGACAGTGGTGTAGCAACACGAAAATGGGATATTTGTCCTACACTTAAGGCAAATATGGGAACATATCACGATCGAGTGCCGATTATTCGTGACGATTTCGGCATTCGCAAGTTCACGCCTATGGAATGCTTGGCGTTTCAGGGGTTTCCAAAGGACTATACTTTTAAGGGAATATCTCTTGAGAGTGCATATAAGCAGTGTGGTAATACCGTGTGTGTGCCAGTTATCAAGAGAATGGCAGAAAAAATACGGTTTATTTTGATTTAAAGTCAAGTTATAAAATATAATCCTCAAATAAAGGAGTGGATGGAAAATGGCAAGTAGAACGCGAGTCGGTTTTAGCGAGGCTGGTGGGCTAGAGGAGTATCTTGAAGCGGTAGCTTCTACTGCGCTCAAGAAAGCTCATGGCGGATCTAGAACTTGCTGGGAAATATATGAACAATTAAAAATTAATTTGCAACCGATTCAAGCAAATGTTGCAATCGGAGCAATGGCGGATGCTATACGCGAATGCATGGCTAAATATCAAGCTATATATGAGGCAGGAAAGGAGTCTGGAGATCCCGAAGCTCATGAATACATTTCGCAGTTGTTCTCTTCTGAACATGTGGTTTTTCTGAATGATCATGGACCGGAACATATTAATAAAGTCATTGAACGCGCGTATGCTTTAATAGTTGATGCAAATGAATCATTAACCGAGATGGAGGCATTTGTATTATTGTGCGCGATACAGATACACGATATTGGTAATGTTTTAGGTCGTGCAGGTCATGAAAAGAAGCTCATGGAGATATTTGATACTCACAGCGCTACTTTGATCTTAGATACTGCAGAAAAGCGAATTATTAAAACCATAGCTATGGTTCACGGTGGGAGAGCTGCAGATGGAAGCAAAGATACAATATCATCTCTTCCCGTTAAGGAGCCAATATTGGGATATAACATTCGTACCCGATATTTAGCAGCGATATTAAGATTCGCGGATGAACTAGCAGATGATTCTACACGTGCTAATCGTGCTGCGTGTGATTTAAATATTGTAGGAACTGATAGCCAAATATATCATGATTATTCTCGAGCACTACATAGTGTGAATGTGGAAAAAGACGAGGAAACACATGGTCACAAAATTATGTTGTGTTTTGAATTGCTTGCAACGGAAATGGAAAAAACTTATAGTATGGGAGGTATATCGAAGTACCTCTTGGATGAGATTTATGACCGAACATTGAAAATGGAGCAAGAGAGAAGATATTGCATGAAATTCATGTATCAGTACATCTATTTTGGGAAAATAGAAGTAACGATAAATGTTTATGGTAGCCGTTCGCAACGTATAAATACAATAAAGTATACATTGGAAGATATCTCATATCCGAACAATCCATTGCCGGGAAGCATCAAAAGTGCTGCAAGTAGCGAAGTTCCAACAGGAGAAGAAGAACTGAAATTGATAAGAGATAGGGAGGCGATATAACTATGTTGCATGAAAACCCTTTTAAGATTACAACGCCGGAAGATCTTACAGCAGAAGAAGCTGTAAAATTATTTGTAGACGTTTTTACGGATTTTTATCAAATTACTGACCCAGGACACGTTTTGATAAAAGGACCTAGAGGTGTCGGAAAAAGCATGATGCTTAGATATTTGGAACCTGACTGTCAATGTCTAGCAAAGGGATTGAAGCTAAGTGAACTGCCTTTTATAGCTATATATATTCCACTGAAAAACTCAAACTTCTTTTCTACAGAACTTAAGCGCTTTGAGAATAAGCATGCTGCCGCTATTCTTAATGAACACCTTATGGTAACGCATTGCTTATTAAAGGTATTAGATGATGTAAAGAGTTGTGTGGCGGAAGAAATTACAGCAGACGCCGTGAGGCGCTTCTATAAGGATACGTTTGCGGATTATCTCAATCTCCCGTATTTAGAAGAAGCGGATAATGCATCGGTGGTTGATATTTTTGATAGCATGATTGGACAGTTGAAAAAAGTTTATCGTCAAATCATGGCATATGTTAAAAACAGTGCATTTTCAAATGATGTTCTTCCATATTCTGGCCCCTTATATGATTACAATGATTATTTAGTACCGCTTTTAGAAAGCATGTCTAAGGTTATTTCCAAAAATGATGCTACAATGTATTTATTGCTAGATGACGCACATTTTCTTTCCGAAATCCAAACCAGAATTCTCAACACTTGGCTTTCATCTCGTAGTAGCCGAAAGGTGAGTTTGAAAATATCCACTCAGTATAATTACAAATGCTATTATACAATCAATGGTGCTACTATTGATACGCCGCACGACTATACGGAATTAGATGTAGCGACTATTTACACAGTTGGTAGTAAAAAGGTAAAAGGAACATATTATGATCGTATATCCAATATTGTTAAAAGAAGATTGGATTTATATGGGATAAATGTGCCTGTTACAGAATTTTTTCCTCCTGATGAAGATCAGGAAAGAAAAATCCGAGAAATCGAAGAACAATATAAGCAAAGATACGACGAAGGCAAGGGTCGTGGATATAATCGGAGTGATGATGCTAAACGATATGCTCGACCAGATTATATTAAAAAGTTGGCAGGCGTGAGCAAGTCGACTTACACTTACAGTTATGCAGGTTTTGATCAATTGGTCAATATTTCGTCTGGTGTAGTGAGATACTTTTTGCAACAAGCTCATGCCATGTATGCAAAACAACGGGCACTGGTTGGCGCAGATAAAGCGATTGCCTTTATTGATCCCTCCGTTCAAACGGCGGTAGTTAGAGAAACCGCCAATAATGCATTGTTTAATGAATTAGAGTCTTATACGACAGAGGGACATGAAGCTGCATATCCTAAAGAAGATATCCAAAGATTGTCGAATTTAATACAGGGATTGGGTGGATTGTTCAAGAAGATTTTGTTTTCTGAAAAGTCCGAACGAAGAGTTTTTTCAGTTGCTATTAGTGATGAGATTTCCGCTGATGTTGAACGTATCTTTGATATAGGTATACAGCTTGGATACTTTCATAGAGCTACTATTGGAAGGAAGAATTCAGGCGGGATCGGTCGTGCTAGACTTTATGTTTTGAATCGTAGGCTAGCCCCAGTTTGGTCCTTGGATCCCAATGGATTTGCTGGTTATTTGTTCTTGAAAAATCAAGTTTTAGAAGATCTAATTAGAAATCCAATAACTACGGTATCTCATATAGACATGAAGGGCTCTGATAGTTCCGCAGTGCAAATGTCTTTGTTTGACATGGATCCGCAGTTTGAGATTGGAAGTGAGGAGGGTAACGATGAAGAAGGCGAGACTTCATAATTTGAATTCAAATATTACAGAAGAGTATAAAGTTTTTATTTGTTCTGCCAGCTTTGAGAGCAGGTGCTTGGCTATACCGCAAAAATTAAAAAAACAGAAATTCGAAAAGGTCATAGTATTAGAAAATAGTGAAGGATCCAATACGATTAAAGAGAATGGTAACGCTATATTCGGCACATATCCAGGAATAACTCGTATAATTGAAGTTCCTTTTTCTGATTCGTTAGTGGTCGCAGATCTTTTAGCTAAAGAGTTAAAAACAATAAAAAACAGAGCCTCAGTATTGATTGATATTACGACATTTACGCACGAAAATCTGCTGATATTTTTAAAAATATTGCAACAAGATAAGAAGATTAAAAAGATCCAATGTATTTATTTAAATGCTGCTGAATATTGTCCAGATGCTAATCTCGAAAAGAAATGGCTTAGTCGCGGTTGTGGAGAAATCCGTTCTGTTCTAGGGTATTCTGGGATGATTTTGCCATCTCGTAAACTTCACTTAATTGTGATAGTCGGATATGAGTATAGCAGAGCTTTGGAAATGATTTCGATGCTTGAACCAAATTCTATTACGTTGATTTATGGTTCATCTAACTCTTCGTTAACAGAAAAGGATAAAGAGGCTAATCAAGTGTTTAATTCATTGGTTCAGCAAATGACATTTGAGTTTTCCGATGTTGAAAGTATACAGGTGCCTTGCAATGATCCGCAATCAGTCGCAACTGCGCTTCAGCATTTATATGCTGAACATTCGGACGATAATGTTATGGTTGTTCCGATGAATAATAAGGTATCTACTGTTGGCGTATATCTATCAATGCCTGGCAATGATGATGTTCAGATATGTTATGCTCCAGCTGTCGTGTATAACGAATCTAATTATTCCGTCCCTGGAAAAGATTGTTATTTGTTTGATATCAAATAAGTTTACGATTACACTATCAACCTTTTACGAGATTCTAAACAAGAGAAAAGGAGCGATTCAACGCTGAGTCAAACTGGCGTTGAATCGCTCTTTGCCATTGTGGGGGAAGAAAGAAGTTGAAACACTTTGCGCACGATTTTATATTATACGATCGATAAAAAACAGTTAATAACCGTTGAAAAAAGTGTTAAAAAGAAAATATACAACACAAAATTGATATTATAGTCGGTAATAGTTGATAATAGTTGACAAACGATGGGCTTTGTGGTAGAATGGCGTTGTGCGGAGGTGCAAAAATGGATAATATAGAAAAATGGGTTTCTTTGCAAGAGATATGTGAACATTTAGATCTTAGCAGAGATACGGTAAAAAAATTAGCAAATAACGAAGGACTACCTGCATATAAACCTGACGGAAAAAACTGGAGATTCAAAATTAGCGAAGTCGACGAGTGGGTCAGAACAAAAAAGATACAACCAATGACGGCAATAGGAGAGGAAAAAGATGTTAAAAACAATTGATCTGTTTGCCGGTGCGGGTGGATTAAGCTGGGGGTTTTTGCAAACCGGAAAATTCCAAATTGTTGCAGCGGCAGAGATTAACACAAATGCGAGAAAAACATATGCGAAAAACATATCTGCCAACACCCCGGAATTCGAGTTTATAGAAAATGTTGTTGGGTGTGATTTTAAAGCATTGAGTAAACGATTAGGCGGTATCGAAATCGTAATCGGAGGCCCCCCCTGCCAGGGGTTCTCGAATGCCAATCGTCAAAAAAACAGCTTGATAAGCATGAACAATGCCTTAGTAAAGGAATTCTTCAGAGCTATTAAAGAAATCAAACCCAGAGCGTTCGTAATGGAAAACGTAAATATGCTACGTTCCGATACACATAGATTCTATGAAGCGACCAAAGATAACAAGGAAATTGACGCCTTGATTGCTCAAGGATTCAAGATCCCTAAAAGAGAAGATAGTTTGCTCATAAGCGAAAGAAATTATGTTGGAATAGATTTTAATAATGCAATCACTATTGATATTGAAGGCAAATTGCTTCCCGATGCATTATATCAGCTGATTAGTGTTCTGAAGAAAAATCTCGATAACGATAAACGACTTAAAAAATACCTGGAAAAGAACACGTCAGCATTGATAAAAGCAATTCAAACATATTTCGAAGAAGCGCAAGCAGAAACGGATGAAGCAATAAATGAGATTGTCGTAAAGTTAAAAGATATCAAAGAAGCGTTAGAAAACAAAGATTTGTTGGCGGTAAGGAACAGCATCGAATACATAGTATCATTACAAAAAGCACTGTTAACTATGCATGAAATTAAAACGAATGGATTGATAGGAGAATATGCTTATGATGGCAATAGTCTTACCTTTACTGTCAATTCATACTCGGTAATCGATTATGTAAATGCAATCCTCGGTAATGAATATGTGCAAGATGGAGGAACAGTATGCTCAGAGTGGTACGGAATACCACAAGAGAGAAGAAGATACATCGTTATCGGAGTTCATCGAGATCATATTAAAGGTGAAAAAGTTAAGCTTCCTGAAGCTCCCGATAAATATGATGTGCGCACAGTATGGGATGCTTTCGGAGATCTGATGGACTATGAAGTTGGGTATGAATCCGAATATACTCCCGTTCCATACAAAGATGAAGAGATTGGAGAATACGCTACTCTGATGCGAACCGGTAGTAAAACGGTTAAAAATCATATAACGACAAAAACGACCGAGAAAGCTATGGAAAGGTTTAAGGCTATAAAGCAAGGGATGAATTTCCATAGTCTCTCAACCGATTTGAAAGATACGTATTCCAAGCCCGAAAGAACACAGAATACTATATATCTTAGATTGGATGAGACTGAGCCCAGCGGCACTGTAGTTAACGTAAGAAAGTCTATGTGGATCCATCCAAGACTTCATAGAGCGATAACCGTAAGAGAAGCAGCGAGACTACAATCCTTCCCAGATAGCTTTGAATTCGTGGGAACAAAGGATTCGCAGTATCAACAGGTGGGAAACGCCGTTCCTCCATTACTCGCAAAGGCAATAGCCGAGAAAGTTTTGCAAAATATTAAATAAATATGAAAAATACAGCCCGTCACAATATGTAACCGGCTGTATTTTTTATTGCTGAAACTCTATTGCGTTGTAAATATTCAAAAAATATAACCTCATAATGGCGTGCTAAAGTTATAATATTTGAAAAATGTTGATAATATATTGAAAATATTGTTGACAAAACTTGAATTATCTGATAAAATTTAATCACAGAATAAAAACGGAGGTGTCTCTCATGGCAAAAATACAGGAAACAAAACGCGATAAATTCGTAAGATTGGCGGAAGCACGCACTAACAAGATCATCGATATGATTCAGTTGCTCGGTAACTGTTCCAATTTGGGAGCATACGACTATACGCAACAGGATGTAGATAAGATATTCACAGCGATTGAAAACGAGCTTCGTGAAGCAAAAAAGAAGTTTAGCAAGGTGGACAGCAAAAAAGGCTCTCGCTTTTCATTAGATTAAGGAGGAGTACACATGAGTAACAATAAGACTTCTATGCCGCAACGTTACAAAAAACAGGTTGACTGGGTTTTTGGTGCTTATGAAGATGCGGGCGTTACTTTACCTGAAGGGTTTCAAAAGGATGCAATCCAAAATGCTGTTGGTGCGAGAAAGTACAACAAATGGGATAATTGGATTTGTGATATTTATCTTGTGCAGAATGAAAAGGGAACTTTTCTTGTTGTAGAAGATACTGGTACAGTAGGCTTAACCGGGGATAATATGTCCATGGATGAAATACGCGGATATGCCGATAGAGATGAGAATTTGGATCCCGAACAACGCCTTGCAAGATTTTCCTCGATGAATAACAGCGGCGGCAATAAGACGGGTGGTGGCTTGTACGGAGTAGGTAAGATTGTTTATTCTGTATCGTCCTCACGATATTGTTACTATTTTGACTCTCTTCGAGAAGATGGTGAGTATGTTGCTAATGCTAATGATGCCGGACAGATATATGAAAGAGCTTTTGAAGGGGAAGAAGCAAAACGGTTCATTCAAAATGCTACAGGTTTAACCGAAAAAACAACGGTAGGCACAAGAGTAATAATAGTTGATCCGAAGCAGGAAATTGTCGATTCGATTAATTCAGGGGAAATGATTTCCTATATACAAGAATCCTGGTGGCTTATCATTAAACGATTGGGCGCAAACTCAAGCATAAAGCTTAATCATAATTCGGTTATGGTTCCCGATGGTATAGTTCCCGAAAAGCACTGCTATAATATGTCTTCGCCTACAACATATAAGCCTGGCTACAGAGTAAAGAAGCTCGGCATATATTTGTTCGAGGATGGAGATAATATTTGGAATGGTATTTCTTACTACCGAAAAGGGATGAAAATCGGAGAGATAGAGTTGGATGATATTCCGGAAAAAGCTCGCGGTAAGTTTTGGGGATACGTGGAAGTAGATGAACTGTGGGAAGAAGAACTTGCTTCTATCGAAGATAAAGTGCATTTTGGAGTTAGTAAAGGTAAAAAGCGCTCTAATATATATCAGTATTTGAAGATTTTCTGCGCAACGCGATTTAGAGAATTGCTTATCGAATGGGGATATATTAAAGATCAGGAGAATCAAAATAAAAAATTAAAAGAAGACTTGGATAAAATCGCAGAAGAGCTTCAGGATATTTTTGACGAGCTTGGTTTTGAGGATCTTGGTAAGGGCGGGAAAAAGCCGGATTTTGATGTAAGATGGAACAATATTAAATATCCTATACCTAATTCTGAAAGTGTAACTACCGGTGATGTTATTTCTTTCTCGATGAGAATTAATAGCTCTTATTTGACGGACAAAAAATTCGAGTACAGTTTACTTGTGCTGGATCCGTCAACCAAAACAATTGTATCTAAAATTGATAGTGGTTCTGTGAAGGTTGGCGCAGGAAAAACTTATGAGAAATCTTATGAATTTTCAGTGGACCATGACACCGCTCTCAGATACGCGGAGAACCGAATTGTTTTAAAGGTGAAAGTGGGAGGGAGCACTAAGGAGAAAATCAAAGAACTTCCTTTCTATTACGATATAGAAAAACCTCAAAACAACCAAACCAGAATAGTTTTAACACTTCATTCTTGTGATTTCCCGAACGAAGGAAGCAGACGTGTCAATTTTGGCGAAATGATTAAAAACCTAACCTATAGAATAGATAATCATCAGAACGCCGAATTGTATTATTTGCTTAAAGTTCGAGTCCATAATGCTGAAGATGTAACTTGTCCAAAGATTGTAGATGCTGCTTCGATAAAGGGAAAGATAAATCCGTATGAAGAAGACATTGCCACGGTTTCCGATATTTTGTTTGACGAAGAAACATATTTGTCGTATTTGGAAAAAGGACATTTGCAGTTAAGAGCAGAGCTGATTGCAGCAGAAGACAGTGGTGCCTTTGAAAAAGGTCAAAAAATAACCAGATATTTCTACGATGTTTTTCTCAATATGGATGAGAAAAACGGAAAAAGAAATTCCTTTGAAACTGAAAGTGTAGTTGAGCCTGAAGATTATCGAAGGTCTTGGTGTGATATTATTGGAGCTAGAAAAATCTGCATTAATATTGGTCACAAGGCTTGGATACGGGTGTCTGAAGATCCCGAGTTGGTGCATCAGTACAATTTCGAGCAAATGCTTCGTCAGTACGTTATGATGTACCTTGCAGAAGGACAATTTGATAAGTTTAAGGTTGGAGATGAGGAGTTTTTGGATTTGGATCCTGTTAAAGCTGCGGAAAAAGTTATCGATAAGGTGGAAGAAGTGTATTTCGCTAGTATAAATAGGTAAGGTGTAGAGATATGGGCAAAGTGGTAAAAATTGGAGAGAACGGTGAGATAATCTATATAGGCATGCTTTCATCTCATGAAAAAGCAGCCATAGATGAGATTATAGCCACCATTCAAGAAGAAATACCAACAATCGAATCGGAACTCGCAGAGAAATATGGCAAGGGGGTACTTTATAAGTACTATTTGGGCAAAGTGCTCGGGGAACAGCTGACACGCTTTAATATCAAATATTCAGAAAGACCTCGTTTTTGGAAAGAAATAAAGCATTTGGCAAGTAATGAGAACAGAAAACGAGATGAAGGTAAGAACTCCTCTCGAAGATGTTTTTATGAGCAATGCTATGTGCTTTCTCAACAATCTTTGAAAACGGTAAATAGATTGACCTGGAGACAATGGCAAGATTTGTTGGACAGAGACGGTAACAGAGAAGATGAGAGAATTTTCACATGGCTTGGTTCGTCTGAAGAAAAAATCCGGGAGGATGATTGGCGTGAATTCGAAAAAGCATTGCACCTATATTTGAAAGATAAGGATACAAGCGTGTTTGAGGACGAGGAATTGTTTGCTATATACGACTCGATTATGCTGATGAGTGTAAAGTGGCGAGAGCAGTTCAAGGTTTTCGAACAAGAGCATCCGAAATCAGCTAAAATAAAGACCAAGGGGACTTGGGCGAAAAAATATTATGCTCGCTGCTTTGTGTTGAAAAAAGAACAGAGGAGCAAGGTCGTAACGGAAGAAATGTGCAACAGGGCATTTGGAGAATTAATGAAATAAATAAGGAGGGATCTTATGCCGCATAAATATTTTGAACAGACAAGAATTCGAAAACTCGTGCTACCAACATCTTTTGATACGAATAAAATACAGATTGGAATACCTGTGGATGCAGATGAAGCAGCACTGGTTGGGTTGTATAACGTTGGTGAATCTGTTTTGCCGTCTGCTGATTTTGGGTGTGTTTCGAAGCGAAATGCTTGTGGTGATGAGTATGCGGATAAATCTCAACCTAAAAGAAGGCGTTATATTAACACCATATGGGTACAACCGTTTGGAAACGATTATGCATCTCCGTCTCCGGTCGATGTTTATAAAAAATGTTATCCTAAGGTGATGGTTTCTCCTACGGGGATCGAATTTGTTTTATATGAAAACTCCAAAAAGAAACAATTTGTTTTAGCGGATTTGACGCAGGATATAAGAGAAAACCATCTTGTGGATGCCGTAAATTTGTTTTTAGAAATATATGGGCGGTGCTATGTCTTTAATGAAGAAATAGATGTACAACCCATAAAAAAACGTCGTAGATGTAACTGGGAGTTGCTTCCTCCGGGAGAGAAACCAAGTGTTCATTTGGTTCGACAGCTTAAGGAGCAAGGCGCGTCACATGATACATTTGACGTCAATAGACTATACGAACTTGACCGATATGATGTTGAGTTTGTTGCAGAAGGAATAAATGGTTTTGGCGGGTATTACGCATATATTTTTAAAAATTATTGTGTGTTGGAGTCTGCAGCATATGGTAATGCGACGTACATCATTCCTAAAGAAAACTGGGAAATATTAAGTCAAAAAACAAAGCAAGAGCTACTAAGCAATGATCTTGTAGTTGAAAAGATTGTACATACCGCCAATTGGAAATATGTCATCCGCAAAGTGATACATCGATTGGAAGGTCAATAAACGATAGTATTTCCTCATGAAGTCTGTAGGTGTAAAACATGATAAAAGAATTGCTGCACGACCCAATTTTCCTCGCAGGGAAGTCGGAGGTTGCAACAAAAGAAGATTTGCTTGATACGCTGATGCGCACAAGGATAGCTGTGTAGGTATTGCAGCGAATATGATTGGTGTGAGAAAGCGTATCATTGCGTTTCTCGACGAGAGCGGACGAGCTCCTACATATACGGTGATTCTCAACCCCGAGATTATCAAAAAGGATTGTGCGTATAACACCGAGGAAGGTTGTCTGTCGCTTCTCGGTGGCCCGTGTCCGTGTAAACGTTATAAATCCATCAAGGTCAAATATCAGACCTTTGAGCTAGAAACTCGAATCAAGACCTACGTTGGTTGGACGGCGCAGATTATTCAGCATGAAGTGGATCACTGAAATGGAATTTTAATATAAGAGATGTAAGTTTATTAAACAATCTTATCTTCAGGAGAAATGTATTTAAGTGAAAAAATTTAGAATTATATTGTTAATAATATTGTTGTGCATGATCGCGCTTCTAATTGTGCCGTGGATTCTTAATATGGCGTTCAAATTTGATTTGGGAATTTGGCACATCCAAAGCGAATGGTCTGCCGGCGAAGCATTGACTTTTTACGGATCCATTTTATCTGGACTTTTTACGCTACTTGGCGTAATGGTTACAATAAAAAATGAAAATGCGCAACGAAAAAAGGATGAGGCAATCAAATATAAACCTATTTTGGAGTTGATTGGTTTAAAGCTACCAATAAACAGTGCTCGTAGAGAAGTTGGTCTTGGCTATGGAATTTCATATAGCAATAGCCACCCAAATAAAGGTGCAATTATAAACAGATTTTTAGAAAACCAATGTGGAAAAGAACCCAAATATACTTTATTTTATAAGAATATTGGACGCGGAGAGACTTTTAACGCTACGGTAGATAGCTTTGAAATAGAGGATACTAGTTGGACTGATATATCAGGGCTTTCATCTAACATTTCTACTCCTCAATACATAGGTGAGATAATCAAAGATGGCGTTATTTCTGTTGGTATTAAACTTCCCACATATTTGATAATGCCAAAAGATAAAGACGTTAACGATTTTGAGTTGTCCACGCGTTTATATTTGTCGTATAGTGATATGTTTAATAGAATACGATATCAATATGTTCTTTATATAAAAAATAAAGTTTTAATCGATGAAGTAGAAAATGAAGCTCCGGAAATCGACAATGAAGATTATCATTATGTGAAAGTTCATTATGAACCATACGAGATACTTCCAACAAGAATGATATATTCAAAAACGCAAAAAGGTTTTGTGCATAATAGAACACCCATCGAGGAAACAGATTATTTAAATTGATAAAAAGCTGAGAGTTTTCTCTGGACTTCTGCACCAACCTGTGGTACTGTTGTGTACTGCAAAGGAGGTGCGAATATGGCACGAATTACTGTAGAAGAAGTTTACAGAGGCGAAAAGTACGGCGTGATGAGTGCGGCGATGGCGGAGTATCTCGCGAACGGTCGTCCGGCAGAGTATGACGAACGAACTTGGGTGGAGATGCTGATCGTCAAGCATGCGCTGATTGCAGCAGAAAAAATGAGAAATGAGGGCGACTCGATATCGGGAATGACCGATGCTGAGTCGTCCTCTTCTTATGTGAGGTGGGATGAACATGACAACGCTTGAAGATCTGTACTACGGCAACATCAGCCCGTGGGAGCGCGACATGAAACGCAGATCGCGGGTGGACAAGCTGGTGAAGCTCATCTGCAAAAACGAGGAAAGCCTCATGTCCACCCTCACCGAACAGCAGAAAGAAACCTTTGACAAGTTCAAGGAATGCCAAAGCGAGCTCTGCGACATCACGGCTCGCCAGGCGTTCGCCGACGGATTCATCCTGGCGACGCGGATCATGGTTGAAGTCATGGACGGTATGGAAACGGTAGAAGAAATGTAACCTTTTCTGCCGTGGGTGCGGCTCGGTGCCGCGCCCTTTACCTTTTGCAAAAAATAGTGTAAAATAGTATTGACTCTGACGTAACGTTATAGTGTATACTCATAGCCGAGGTGAAGATATGAAACTACAGATCAAAGAATTTGCCGAGCTCACCGGTGTCAGCGTGCGCAC
>JAZNWI010000061.1:0-19132 GCA_045593305.1 Clostridia bacterium
CTTTCTTGCTTTTAATCCCAAATAAATTTTGCCTGCAATTCCAATTACAATTCCGATAACCGCAACAACCTGTGAAATGCCGAGAACATTTGGTATTAAGTACAAAATGTATTCGCTCTGTCGCATACCCTCAAGGAAAAGTCTTCCAAGGCTATACCAGAAGATATAAAAGCAGAATACCTGACCATCCGCTTTTTTTCTGTGGCGGAACAATAATAGAAGAATAAGACCAATCAAGTTCCAGATGCCCTCATATAAGAATAGCGGATGAACACCAGGACCGCCGTTTATGGTCATTCGCAAAATATTTTCGGTTTCTCTGCCATAAACTTCTGCATTAAAGAAGTTGCCCCAACGCCCGATAATCTGTCCGATAAAAAGTCCCGGACAGCATACATCAAACACATTCAAAGTATTAAGCTTTTTCACCTTGCAATAAATTGTGGTAGATAAAATCGCACCGATTATTGCACCGTAAATAGCGATTCCACCTTCCCAGATTTTAAATATATCCCAAAAACTGCCGATTGAGTCCCAATCGAAAATGCAATAGTAAATTCTCGCACATACTATTGCTGAGATAAGCCCCCAAAAAGCTATATCGAACACATTATCAGGGTCAACGCCTCTTTTTTTTGCAGTAAGGCTTACGAATAGAAAGCCAAGCATGAACCCCGACAGGATGCAGATTGCATACCAGAAAATTGGTCTTGAAAACAAGGTAAATGCCACACGGTTAATCTCAAAAGAAAGATTAAGCCCTGGGAAAGCAATAGTGTTTACCATATTAAGCCTCCTTTATTGAAAGGGAAATTCTCTTTTTCTTTATATCAACATCAAGAATTTTAACTTTAACGATGTCTCCGACTGAAAGAACATCAAGTGGGTGCTTTATATATTTATTGGAAATATGAGAAATATGAACCAAACCGTCCTGATGAACGCCGATGTCAACGAAAGCACCGAAGTCGATTACATTACGGACAGTTCCTTTCATCACCATTCCTGCCTTTAAGTCCTCAATTGACATAATATCAGACATCAAAATTGGCTGTGGAAGTTCATCTCTCGGGTCACGGCCGCGCTTTAAAAGACCGTCCGCAATATCACGAAGTGTTGGAACACCAACACCTAAAAGCTCGGCGAGTTTACTTATATCTTCCTTCTTCAGCCTGTCTTTAAGGTCAGTGATATTTCCGTTTGCAACATCATCCAATGTGTAACCAAGCTTATCTAAAAGACCTTTTGCAGCATCATAGCTTTCAGGGTGAACAGATGTATTATCAAACACATTCTTTCCGTCTGTTATGCGAAGGAAACCTGCACATTGTTCAAATGCCTTTTTGCCAAGCTTTGCCACCTTTAAAAGTTGGTTTCTGTCAACAAATTTTCCGTTTTCTTCACGATAAATGGTAATATTCTTTGCAACTGCCTGGTTGATGCCTGCAACATAGGAAAGTAGTGACGGAGAAGCAGTGTTTAAGTCAACACCAACACTATTAACACAATCCTCAACAACACCGCCCAATGCTTCGCCTAAAAGCTTCTGGTTCATATCGTGTTGATATTGACCAACGCCGATAGCCTTCGGATCAATCTTAACAAGCTCGGCAAGTGGGTCTTGCAAGCGTCTTGCAATAGAAACCGCACTACGAAGTGATACATCAAATTCAGGAAATTCTTCTGTTGCAAGCTTTGATGCGGAGTAAACAGATGCACCTGCTTCGCTTACAACCATGTAATAAACTTCCTGATCAATTTCCTTTATAAGCTCTGCAACCAAGGTTTCGGTTTCCTTTGATGCAGTTGCGTTACCGATTGAAACAAGGTTAACACTGTGCTTTTTGATAAGATTTTTAAGTATAGCCTTTGCCTTATCTTTGTCATGAATAGGAAGAGTGCAGTACACAACATTTGTGTCTAAAACCTTTCCTGTATCATCAACTACTGCAACCTTACAACCTGTTCTGTATCCCGGGTCAAGACCTAAAACAATTCTTCCTTTAATTGGCGGTTGCAAAAGAAGACCGTTTAAGTTTTTGGAAAATACCTTAATCGCTGCTTCTTCTGCACGCTCTGTTAAAAGGTTACGAATTTCGGTTTCAACTGATGGTGCAATAAGACGCTTATAGCTGTCCTCTATTGCAAGAGAAACTGTATCACGAGAGCTTGACGGCTTATCCGAAAGCACCTCGCCCTTTATATAGTTATGAATAATATCTTCTTCTATGTCAAGTTTTGTGGACAAAAATCCATCCTTTTCACCACGGTTTATGGCAAGGACTCTGTGGTTTGCAAGCTTTGATATAGGCTCTGAGAAATCGTAGTACATGCTGTAAACACTGTCCTCATCCTTTGATTGCTTTGTGCGCATCATACCGCCTGATAGGGTAAGGGCACGGATTTTCTTTCTGAAGTCCGCATTATCAGAAATGGTTTCAGCAATTATATCCATAGCACCGGCTATGGCATCTTCAGTGGTTTCAACGCCCTTTTCGGTATCAACAAACGGCTCTGCCAGAACCTCGACGGCTTCTTGTGAATCCTGTGCAAAAATAAGGTCGGCAAGTGGTTCAAGTCCCTTTTCTTTAGCAATAGTTGCTCGTGTACGACGCTTTGGTCTGAAAGGTCTGTAAATATCGTCAACTTCCGTTACGGTTTTAGCATTTTCAATAGCGAGGCGTATTTCATCGGTAAGATTTCCCTGCTCATCAATCAGGCGTGTAACCTCTTCCTTTTTCGCTTCAAGGTTACGAAGAGCCTCCAGGCGTCTTGAAAGTTCACGAAGAATCTCGTCAGAAAGCTCGCCAGTTGCTTCCTTTCGGTAACGCGCAATAAAAGGAATGGTGTTTCCTTCGTCAATGAGCTTTAGGGTGTTTACAATCTGGAATTCTTTAAGGTTGAATTCCTGCATAAGTATACTTGCAATTTTGTCCATTAAATTATCCTCCACCATAAAATAACTACAAATATTATATAACGAAAAACCGCCATTTACAAGCGGAATGGAGCATTTATGAAATATAAATAACATATCGGTAATATTTGTAATATAAAATCAAAAAAATTTTAAAAAAATTTATTCAAAAGTATTGATATTTTGCAAATTATATTATATAATGGGAGAGTAATGGAGTAAATTGGAGCGTTTGGGAGTAAAAATAACCCAATTCAGTAAAAAAATCCCAAAAAGAAAGGATGGTGCCGGATGGTTAATTTTGTTGGAAAATACCCGAGACAATTAGATGATCGCGGAAGATTTATACTGCCTGCAAAGATAAGAGAAAAGCTATCAGGCACAGTCTACATAACACAGTCACCTGTTGACAACTGTTTGAATCTTTACACAGAGGATGAATGGGAGGCTATTGCACAGAAGGTTCGTGCACTTCCGACAGTAACTGACAGAAACGCTGCAGCGCTCCAGAGAACACTTTTTGGAAATGCAATTTCCTGCGACCTGGACAAGCAAGGAAGAATCCCACTTAATCAGGAGCTTATTGATTTTGCAAAAATGAAAAAAGACATAATGCTTGTGGGTGTTAATGCAAAGCTTGAAATCTGGGACAGTGAAGAATGGCAGAGGGCAAGCGAAGCAATTGACGCAGAAGCAGTTATTGAAGGTATTGCAAAATACGAAATCAATATATGAGGATGAGTTATGGAATTTAAACATTATTCCGTAATGCTTTCGGAAACAGTAGATGCTTTAAATGTGAGAAACGGAGGTATTTATGCTGACGGAACTCTTGGTGGCGGTGGCCACTCATATGAGATTTTATCTCGTGCTAAAGACATCAGGCTTATCGGCATTGACCAGGATCAGGACGCACATAAAGCAGCATCAGAAAGACTTGCAAAGTTTGGTAACAAGGTTACATTCGTAAAGGACAACTTCAAAAATATATCAAAAATCTTAGACGAGCTTGAAATCGACGAGATTGACGGTATGGTTTTAGACCTTGGAGTTTCTTCATATCAGCTTGATAACGGTGACCGGGGCTTTTCATATATGCAGTCAGCACCACTTGATATGCGAATGAATCAAAACAATGAGTTTTCTGCATACAATGTTGTGAATGAATATACAGAGGACCGGCTTACCGAAATTTTCTATCGCTACGGTGAAGAAAACTGGTCAAGACGAGTTGCAAAGTTTATCGTAGAAAAAAGACAGGAAGCACCTATTGAAACCACAGGTGAGCTTTCTGAAATAATAAAAGCGGCAATACCGAAAAATGCACGAAAAGATGAGATACATCCTGAAAAGCGTATTTTTCAGGCAATAAGAATAGAAGTGAACGGCGAGCTTGAAATTTTAAAGGATGCCGTTTGTGACATAATTAAAAGACTTAAAAAAGGTGGCAGACTTGCCATAATAACATTCCATTCATTGGAAGACAGAATAATAAAGCAGGTTTTTACAGAGCTTGCAAAGGGTTGCACATGCCCTGCCAATTTTCCGGTATGCGTATGCGGAAAGAAGCCGGAAATCAAAGTAATAACAAGGAAACCGATTCTTCCGGGCAGGGATGAGCTTAGCGAAAATTCAAGATCAAAAAGCGCCAAATTAAGGGTAGCGGAGAAACTATAACGAAAGGATGTTTTGCTTGATGAGATACAATGAAAATCTCGCTTATGACTGGGAATTTTATGAAAACACAGCCAGAGTGCAGAACAAGGTCAGCGAACACAGACAGCAAACAAAAGCAAAGGCTAAGGCAAAAAAAGCCCAATTACATAGAACAGTAAGTATTTGCGCAATAATGATTGCGCTTTGTGCCGGATTTATGATTTCAAGAAATGTGGCAGTTTACGAAAGCAGAAATGAAGTTGAAGAACTTCAGAAAGAACTAAATCAGCTAAAGGAATACTCAAGCCAGAAAGCTTTTGAACTTGACCAAAGCCTTGACCTTGAGCTTATAGAAGAAACCGCTAAAAAGAAGCTTGGCATGACAAGACCTGAAAAGTATCAGATAGTTTATGTTAATATCAAGCAAGACGATGTTACAGAAGTTACAGCAAACGAAGTGGAAGGAATAAAGGGAGCAATTAGCATATTAGCAAAAGAATAATAATAAAGTATATTTAGATATGTATGATAGGAATGGTACAGAATGACTTTAGGCAAAATGAAGAGAAGGTCTCTTGTATTGTTTGCGCTGCTGGCAACAGTTCTTGGCGCACTTGTATTCAGAATAGGTTATTGGCAGATTGTACGCGGAAATGAAATGAAAGAGGCGGTTCTTCGCCAACAGACTAACGAAGCAGCCATAAATGCGAGCCGTGGTACAATTTATGACAGAAATCAAAAAGTGCTTGCGGAAAGTGCTACTGTTAACACGGTTGTTTGTAATCCGCAGCAGATTAAAAAAGATGGCGGAGAGCTTGTTGTAGCATCAAGCCTTTCCGAAATCCTTGGCATTGACAAGGAAGAAATTTTAGATAAGATAACAAAGAACAATCAGTTCCAGTATATAAAAAAGCGTGTTACCGTTGAAGAAGCGGACGCCATAAAGAAACTAAAAGATAGCTCAGTCGACAAAGAAATGGCTAAGCTTTTTTCTGGTATTTATTTTGAGGAAGACTCTAAAAGATACTACCAATATAATATCGCATCGCATATCCTTGGATTTACGGGATATGATAATAACGGAATGCAGGGTATAGAGCGTACATTTGACGACTACCTTATGGGAAGAGCAGGAAGTGTTTTATCTGCACGAACAGCCTCCGGACTTTCTTCTGAGTATCAGTATGAAGAAGCGTATGATGCCCAAAAGGGTGATGATGTCGTTCTTACAATAGACGAAACAATTCAGTCAGTTCTGGAAAAATACTTAGAGCAGGCATGCATAGAAAATCAGCTTAAAGAGGGTGCTTGCGGAATCATCATGAATCCGCAGACTGGCGAAATCTTGGCCATGGCGACAAAGCCGGACTTTGACCCGAATAAGCCTGCTGACATAGAACGATTTAAAAAGTATGCAATCGGGATTGATACCATAAATGCAAATCTTGAATCAGAAGATGATGAGCTGATAAACGAAACAATGGCATCAATCAGAAATAAGATGTGGCGAAACAAGGCACTTTCTGACACATACGAGCCTGGTTCTACATTTAAGATTTTAACTGCGGCTATGGCTTTGGAAGAGGGCGTAGCAAGTCTTTCAACACAATTCTCATGTTCAGGCTCAAAAAAGGTTGCAGACAGAATTATCAGATGCCACAAAACAGCAGGTCACGGCGATGAAGATTTTGCAAGAGGCGTAATCAACTCATGTAATGTTGTATTTATGGACTTAGGACTTAAGCTTGGAAGCTCAAAGTTCCAGGAATATTTTAAAGCCTTCGGTCTTACGGAAAAGACGGATATCGAACTTATCGGCGAATCGGGAAGTGTTTACTACCACGGCAAAATGTCAGAAACCGATATTGCAACAAGTTCATTCGGTCAAGGTTTTTCTGTAACACCAATACAGATGATTACAGCGATTTCTTCCGTTATAAACGGCGGAAACCTTATGAAACCGCAGATTGTTAAGGAAATCAGAAACCGAAGCGGAATTGTAAAAAGCTTCTATCCTGAAGTTGTAAACCGTGTAATTTCTGCAGAAACCTCTGCAACAATGCGAAATATTTTGGAAAGCGTTGTAAACGACCCAAAGGGTACAGGTAAAAACGCGTACATTAAGGGATACCGCGTAGGCGGAAAGACAGGAACATCAGAAAAAGGTCGTAATAATAATAAGCGTATTGCATCATTCGTTGGTTTTGCACCGGCGGATGACCCACAGCTTATCTGCCTTGTAATGTTTGACGAACCTCAGGTTGCAAACAAATACGGCGGAACTATCGCAGCACCGGTGGTTGGTGCAATCTTAGAAGAATCACTTGAATATATGGGCGTTGAAAGACAGTACACTGAAGAAGAGGCAATGTCTGTATCTGTTGCAGTTCCTGATCTTCGTGAACAATCTGTAACCATAGCAAAGGAAAGCATAGACTCAAAACGCCTTAACATAAAGGTTGTGGGAAACGGTGACACAGTTGTTGACCAGCTCCCGAAACCGGGTATGACAATAAGTGAAAACTCAACTATAATTGTGTACACAGAAGCCCGTGATGAAAACAAGAAGATTATCGTGCCTGACCTTACAGGTCTGACCGTTAGCCAGGCTAAAAAGCGTCTTGAGGACGCAGGACTGAACTTCGAGGTTGCGGGTGCGGGACTTACAGGAACTGACGGTGCATTTGCCTTTAAGCAAAGCATTTTACCGGGAACAGAGGTAGAACCGGCTACGGTTATAAGTGTTGAGTTCAGACACGCATCATCAGACTAATAAGAGGAAAAAAAACAGGGCGAACCGTTGTTCGCCCGGCTTTGCTTTAATGAAATAATTAAAAAAGGATTTTTATATGTTAGCAAGTGAACTTTTTAAAGAAAAGTGGATAGGACCTGATTGCGAGATTCAGGACATTACCATTGACTCAAGAAGCGTGAGTGGTGGCAGTGTTTTTGTTGCTATTCGTGGCGAAAATGTTGACGGTCATAACTTTGCCAAAATGGCAGAAGAAAAAGGTGCTTCCTGTGTTGTGGCAGAAGAAGAGCTTTCGCTTGGGATTCCATGCATAGTATATCCTGACACAAAAATCGCACTTGCGAGTATTGCATCAACTTTTTATGATGAACCTGAAAAAAAGCTGCATCTGGTAGGAATAACAGGCACAAATGGTAAGACAACTGTAAGCTATTTTATAAAGAAAATTCTTGAGATGCAGGATAAAAAAGTAGGAATTATCGGCACTAATGATATTCTGGTGGGAGATAAGGATGTAGGAATAAAATCCTCAACTCCAACAACCCCAAATTCATTGGAGCTTAGAAAAATATTTGCGAAAATGGTAGAAATGGGCGCAGAATATGTGGTTATGGAGGTTTCATCCCATGCCCTTGACCTTCACAGAGTTGAGGGTCTTACCTATGATGTAGGGGTTTTCACAAACCTGACCCGCGACCATCTTGATTACCACAAAACTATGGAAAACTATTTCCTTGCAAAGAAAAAGCTGTTTTCCATTTCAAAAACCGGAGTTATAAACCAGGATGATGAATACGGAAACAGGATTTTAAATGAGGATAAAAACAATAAAATAAGCATTGGCATAAAGGATTCAGACCTTTTGGCAAAGGACATTGAAATTGACGAAAAGGGTGTCAAATTCAGTGCAGTTTATGAGGGAAACGAGTATCCTGTAACACTTCCTGTATCAGGAATGTTCAGCGTTTATAACGGACTTTGTGCTTTTGGTGCTGCATTAGCGCTTGGACTTAATCCTCTGGATATTGCAAAGGGACTTTCCAAGGCAGACGGCGTATGCGGACGCCTTGAAAGAGTGGAAACAAATACCGATTATTCGGTTATCATAGATTATGCACACACACCTGACGGACTGGAAAATGTGCTGTCCGCTGTAAATTCCTTTAAAAAAGGAAGATGCATTGCCGTATTTGGTTGCGGTGGTGACAGGGATTCAACAAAGCGTCCTATTATGGGTGAAATTGGTACAAAAATGGCAGACATTGCCATAATAACATCGGATAACCCAAGATGCGAAGACCCGAAAAAGATAATAGAAGACATTGTTTCGGGTGCAGTGGCTGGTAAATACACAGTAGTTGAAAACAGAAAAGAGGCTATAGCTTACGCTTTATCACTTGCTCAAAAAGATGATATAGTTCTGCTGCTTGGAAAAGGACAGGAGACATATCAGATAATAGGCAAGGAGAAGATACATTTTGACGAGAGGGAAATTGTAAAAGAAATATTGGGAGAATAATCAAGAATGCAGAGACTTAATGTTAAAGATGTAATTACCGCAACAGGAGGAACTCTCATTTGCGGTACGGAGGATTTTGAAATCTCCGAAATCGTGACAGATTCAAGAAAGGCAGGCGCAAATATGTTGTTTGTGCCTATTGTCGGTGACAATAACGATGGGCATGACTTTATTGGCAGTGCCTTTGAAAATGGTGCCGAAACGGTGATAACACACCGCGATATTCCTGCGGCTGCAGGAAAAAATATAATTCGCGTAAGAGATACTCGCATTGCATTCGGCGATATTGCGCGCTATTATAAGGAAAAGTATAATCTCCCGACAGTTGCAATTACAGGAAGCGTTGGCAAAACCACAACAAAGGACATGATTTCTGCAGTCCTTGCCATGAAATATAACACCTTGAAAACACAAGGTAACTTCAATAATGATATAGGACTTCCTATAACAATTTTCCGCCTTGAACAAAAGCACGAAGCAGCGGTACTTGAAATAGGCATGTCCCACATGGGCGAAATCAGATACTTAGCATCAATCGCAAAGCCTGATGTTGCAGTTATAACCAACATCGGTATGTCACATATTGAAAACCTTGGTTCACAGGAGAACATTTATTATTCAAAGCTTCAGATTTGTGACTTTATGGATAAGGACGGACTATTGGTAGTAAACGGTGACGATAAATTCTTAACCCGTCATTTTGACAGATGCCGTGTGGTAACCTGTGGCATTGAAAATAAAAACTGCGACCTTGTTGCAAAGAATATAAAAAATCTTGGCATTGACGGAACAAAGTTTACCGTGAAAGTAGATGGGGAAAATCACGAAGTATATGTAAAAATCCCCGGTGTTCATAATGTTTATAATGCTCTTATCGCAATTGCAGTAGGTCGTCATTATAACATTCCGATGAAAGATATAATTGACGGAATCCGTGAATTTCTTTTGACCAGCATGCGAATGGAAATCAGAGAGTATAACGGCATAACAGTTATAAATGACTGTTATAATGCATCTCCTGATTCAATGCGTGCGGCTCTTTCGGTACTTCATGATATGAAAGCAAAGCGAAAGATTGCAGTTTTGGGCGATGTTCTTGAAATGGGAACTTTTGCGGAAAAAGCACTCTACGAAGTGGGACTTTCAATCGAGGATATGGATATGCTTGTGACAGTTGGCGATAACTCAAGATTTATTGCCCGTGGTGCAAGCTTTGCAGGTATAAAGAATACAAAGAGCTTTAAAACAAACAAGGACGCAATTGACCATTTGAAAGGTTATTTAAAGCAAGGGGATGCAGTTTTGGTAAAGGCATCCCGCGGAATGAGATTTGAACAGATAGTGGATGCACTAAAGAAATAAAGGAGATATGGGTTATGCTAAACACATTCTTGGCACTCGTACACGAAACTATGGGCAGTATGTGGTATTTTATCTTGCCTATGGTTATTGCATTTTTAGTAACTGCTATTTTGGGACCTGTGGTAATCCCATGGCTTACAAAACTAAAATTCGGTCAGGAGATACTTGAAATTGGGCCAAATTGGCATAAAAACAAGGCTGGAACACCTACAATGGGCGGAATGATGTTTATTATCGGTGTAATAGTGTCGGTGGTAGCGGCACTGGTTGCCAATTTCGATATACGCCTTTTAATGATGCTTTTAATCGCAACAGGATTTGGACTTATCGGCCTTGTTGATGACTATGTAAAAGTAGTAAAAAAACGAAATCTTGGCCTTACAGCAAAACAGAAGTTTTTGCTTCAGGCGATTTTGTCGGTCATATATATTTTGGTGTTAAAGGAAACAGGAAGCCTGAACACAGAAATAATAATTCCTTTTGTAAAAACAACTCTTACACTTCCATGGTGGTTATACATAGTATTTATTTTGTTCGTAGTAACAGGAACAGTAAATGCGGTTAACCTAACCGATGGAATTGATGGGCTTGCAACAAGCATAACAGTTGTTGTGGCGTTATTTTTCGGAATTGCCGCATGCATGTTTAAAAGTGCAGGGGAAACAATTTTTGCCATGGCACTACTTGGCGGATGTCTTGGATTTTTAATGTTTAATAAGCATCCTGCAAAGGTATTTATGGGTGACACAGGCTCGCTGTTTTTGGGCGGTGCAATCTCAGTTGTAGCAGTGGGACTTGGTATGCCGCTTATTCTTATAATCTGCGGATTCGTGTACCTTTTTGAAACTTTGTCGGTAATATTGCAGGTAGCATCATTTAAACTGACAGGAAAAAGAATATTTAAAATGTCGCCAATACATCATCACTTTGAGATGTGTGGATGGCGGGAAGTAAAGATAGTATCGGTATTCACTTTAGTCACTGTGGTATTATGCATCATTTCTGTACTTGCAATTATGCCGGCAGCAGGCTTTTAAGTGGCATTGAAAGGAAGATAAAAGATGGTAAGGGATTTCAATTCAGGAAAATCCGTACAAAAGAGAAATACAGCTCCGGGGAGGCGAGCTACCCGTCAAAGTGTTCAGAGAGTAACCCCTGTACCACCTGTGAAAAGGGCAGGAAGTAAAGCACATCCTGCGGCAAGAAAGCCTGTAAAGAAAAAGAAGAACAGCTTTTTGGCAAAGCTTATATACTCGGGAAGAACACCTGGTGAAATGGACTACACATTCTTGCTTTTGGTAGGTGTTTTGGTGGCATTCGGTCTTATCATGTTGCTTTCAGCATCAACACCAACCGCCAATGTAAAGTTCGGCAGAAGTTATCACTTCTTCCTACGACAGCTGCTTTTTGTTATCCTTGGTGCAGGAGCAATGTTCGGCCTTGCTAATATTGATTACAGAAATTTAAAGCCTTATGCAAGAATTTTCATGATTATATGTATCATTCTCCTGGTGCTGGTATTCTTTCCGGGTATCGGTGTTTCACATAACGGTTCTCGTCGTTGGATAAATCTTGGATTTATGGAACTTCAGCCATCGGAAATTATGAAGGTTTCCATAGCTATGTTCTTTGCGGCTTTGATTGAAGATAAAAAATACGACATAAGAACAAACAAGGGACTTGGACAGTACCTTGTCTGGATTGGAATTGTTGCAGCACTGCTTCTTGCAGAAACTCACCTTTCCGGTACAATAGTTATTTGTGGTATTGCCCTTTGCGTGCTTTTGGTAGGCGGAGCAAATGCCGGTCTTATAGTAGGCGGTGGCGCACTTGGCGGTGCAGCACTTATTGGAATTGTTGCGGCCTTAAACCCTACACGAATGGCACGACTTACAAGCTTTTTAAATCCGTTTACCGATATGCAGGGAACGGGATATCAAACTGCACAGGCGGTTTATGCCATTGGCTCGGGTGGTATTTTCGGAAAAGGCCTTGGAGAAAGTGTGCAGAAGTTTTCATACCTTCCTGAACCATATAACGATTTTATTTTTGCCGTTATCTGTGAAGAACTTGGACTTATCGGTGCAATAGTCATAATTGGAATGTTTATTGGTCTTATAATCCGTGGCATAAAAATTGCCATGGAAGCAGAGGATATATTCGGCTCACTGACAGTAGTAGGAATAATGGCACAGGTTGCAATCCAGACCATACTAAACATCGGTGTTGCCACGGCATCTATCCCAAATACAGGCGTATCCTTGCCGTTTTTCAGCTACGGCGGAACTGCAATCATGATACTTCTTGCTGAAATGGGAATAGTTTTGAGCGTTTCGAGATTTTCCTCGAAAAATAAATAAAAGGACAGATGATTTATGAAAGTTTTGTTTGCAGGCGGAGGAACTGCGGGGCATATTAACCCTGCCATTTCCATTGCCGATTATATCAAGACAAAGGAAGAGGACTTTGAGGCACTGTTTATCGGTACTGAAAAGGGCCTTGAAAAGAAACTTGTTCCGGCATCGGGCTATAAAATCAAATATATTGACATACGCGGATTTGACAGAAAGAACCTTTTAAAAAATGTTTCTGTTGTAATGAAGCTTATAAAATCAAGGCTTGATTGCCAGAAAATTATCCGCGAATTTAAACCGGATTTTGTAGTACTGACCGGTGGATATGTATCAGGACCTGTTGCCATGGCGGCAAAAAAGGCAGGAGTTCCGGCACTTATACATGAACAGAATGTTTATCCCGGTCTTACGGTAAAAGGTGCAGAAAAATATGTAAATTATGTTGCTTTAAGCTTTGAAGAAAGCATTGAGCAGATGAAAGATAAAAAGAAATGCGTTGTTACAGGAAACCCTGTAAGATGTGAAATTCTTGAGGCAGATAAGGAAAAAGCAAGGGAAGAGCTTGGTCTTTCAGATAAGCCTTTCGTTCTTGTTTTCGGCGGAAGCCTTGGAGCACAAAAGATAAACGAAACAATGATTGGTGTTTTGAAAAAAGCCGCAGAAGAGAGAAAATTCACTATCCTTTTCGCAACAGGAGACAGGAATTATCAGGAAGTTTCTGCAAAGCTTTCAGAAGAAAAAGTCAATCTTGATGAAGAGATAAAGGTTGTTCCGTATATCAACAATATGGCTACAGTAATGGCGGCCAGTGACCTTGTAGTTTCAAGGGCAGGAGCAATTACAGTTTCGGAAATTGCAGCACTGGGAAAGCCTTCAATTCTCATTCCGTCACCAAATGTAGTGCGAAATCATCAGGAACAGAATGCAAGGGAATTTGAGAAAAACGAGGCGGCAGTTGTTATTGTAGAAAGCGAGCTTTCAGCCGAAACATTATATGAGAAAATTACTCAGCTGACAGAAGATAAGGCGGGGCTTTCTAAAATGAGCAAGAATGTAAAGAGGCTTGCCAAGTGTGATGCTCTTAACGAAATATATAAGTTAATAAAAAAAACTGATACACAGAACTAATCTTCTGTGTATTTTTTTTGAAAAAACTACATTTTTTCTCAATAAAATATAGACTTTTAGGAAAAAATGTAGTAATATATAATTTGGAGTATTATAAATAAGAAAGGAAACCTTTAATGGAAAGATTAAAGATAATAGTAAAAGCTCTTGACGATAAACGAGCAGAAAATATTGATGTATTAAATATTTCAGAGCTTACATCTTTGGGTGATTATTTCGTTATCTGTACCTGTAACTCAAATGTTCAGGTAAGAGCTGCGGCAGATGAAGTAGAAGTCAAAATGAAAGAGGCAGGCTTTGAAGCACTTCACACCGAGGGGTATCGTGGAGGAAGTTGGATACTTCTTGATTTTGCCGATATAATCGTTCATGTGATGGACAGGGAGACAAGAGATTTTTATTCACTCGAACGCTTGTGGGATGATGCTGAGCGTATCAGTGTAGATATAGATGATTAAGGGGGAATAGACCTATGAAAACTTATGACTACAAAAATATTGAGAAAAAATGGCAGGACAGATGGGAGGAAGAAGGTTGCTTTCACGCCGAAAACGGTAGCGAAAAAGAACCGTTCTATGCCTTGATTGAGTTCCCGTACCCATCAGGACAGGGACTTCATGTAGGACATCCAAGAAGCTATACAGCTCTTGACATTTTGGCAAGAAAGAGAAGAATGCAGGGCTATAATGTCCTTTATCCTATTGGCTGGGATGCATTTGGTCTTCCAACAGAAAACTTTGCTATTCAGCATAAAATTCATCCAAAAATTGTAACAGAAAAGAATGTGGCAAACTTCACACGCCAGCTTAAGATGCTTGGATTCTCATTTGACTGGTCACGCGAGGTTAACACAACAGACCCTGGATACTATAAGTGGACACAGTGGATTTTCCAGCAGCTTTTCAAAAAAGGTCTTGCATATAAGCAGGAAATGCCTATTAACTGGTGTACCGGATGTAAGGTTGGTCTTTCAAACGAAGAAGTTGTAAACGGCGTTTGTGAGCGTTGCGGAAGCGAGGTTGTTCAGAAGAGAAAGAGCCAGTGGATGCTTAAGATTACAGAGTATGCACAACGCTTAATTGATGACCTTGACGAAGTTGACTATATCGAAAGAGTTAAGACTCAGCAGAGAAACTGGATTGGCAGAAGTGAAGGTGCAGAGGTAACATTCCGATTAACTTCAGGAGATGACATCGTTGTTTACACAACAAGATGCGATACATTATTTGGTGCAACATACATGGTTTTATCGCCTGAGCACAAGATTGTAGAAAAGCTACTTCCGACTCTTGAAAATGCAGATGAAGTAAAAGCATATATTGCCGAGGCAGCAAAAAAATCAGAGTTTGAAAGAACAGAGCTTGCAAAGGATAAGACAGGCGCACAGCTTTGCGGCGTAAACGCAATTAACCCTGTAACAGGCAAGGAAATTCCTGTATTTATTTCAGACTATGTCCTTGTAACCTACGGAACAGGTGCTATTATGGCAGTTCCTGCACACGACAGTCGTGACTGGGATTTTGCAAAGAAGTTCAATCTTCCGATTATCGAAGTTGTAGCAGGCGGAGAAGATGTTCAGAAAGAGGCTTATACCGATGTTTCAAGCGGTAATATGGTAAACTCAGGATTCCTTGATGGAATGAGTGTAAAAGAAGCTATCCCTGCAATGATTAAATTCCTTGAAGAAAAGGGAATAGGACACAAGAAAGTCAACTACAAGCTTCGCGACTGGGTATTTTCCCGTCAGAGATACTGGGGAGAACCAATTCCGCTGGTATATTGTGAAAAGTGCGGTTGGGTATGTATTCCGGAAGAAGAGCTTCCGCTTGAGCTTCCTGAACTTGGCACATTTGAGCCGGGTGAAAACGGCGAATCACCGCTTGCAAAGGCTACTGACTGGATAAATACAACTTGTCCGCATTGTGGCGGAAAGGCTACCCGTGAAACAGATACAATGCCACAGTGGGCTGGCTCAAGCTGGTACTTCCTACGCTATATGGACCCACACAACAGTGAGGCATTAGCATCAAAAGAAGCACTTAGCTACTGGTCACCGGTTGATTGGTATAACGGCGGTATGGAACATACAACTCTTCACTTACTATACTCAAGATTCTGGCACAAGTTTTTATACGATATCGGCGTAGTTCCTACAAAGGAGCCATACCAGAAGAGAACATCTCACGGTATGATTCTGGGTGAGAACGGCGAGAAGATGTCAAAGTCAAGAGGAAATGTTGTTAATCCTGACGAGGTTGTAAATGATTACGGTGCAGACGCAGTTCGTACATTTGAAATGTTTATTGGAGCATTTGACCAGTCAACACCTTGGTCAGAAAAAGGCTTGAAGGGTTGCTACAAGTTCTTAGAGCGTGTATGGAATCTTCAGGAGCTATTAGTTGATGGCGACGAATACTCAAAGGAACTTGAAAGTGCAATGCACAAGACAATTAAAAAGGTTTCAGATGACTTCGAAAAGATGAAGTTTAACACAGCTATCGCAACAATGATGAGTCTTGTAAACGATTTCTATAAAGCTGAAAAGGTAACAAAGGGCGAGTACAGAACTTTAATAACACTTCTGAACCCTGTTGCACCACATGTAACAGAAGAGCTTTGGGAAATGTATGGTGACGGCGGAATTTTGGCAACAAAAGCATGGCCGGAATATGACGAAGCTAAGACAATTGACGACGAAATCGAGGTTGTTGTGCAGATAAACGGTAAGATTCGTGACAAGATTATGATTCCAAACGGTGCATCCCGTGAAGATATGGAAAAAATCGCTATGGAAGCAGACAAGGTACGCGAAATGACAGATGGAAAAACTGTTGTTAAGGTAATCTGCGTTCCTGGAAAGCTTGTTAATATTGTAATCAAATAATTAAAAACAGGGAAGACCACATGGTTTTCCCTGTTTTATGTTTTTATCTTGGTTCTTTGTTGTATTGCAGAATTTCACCGGTTTTGGCGTCTATTTCGTAGTCATATTCATAGCCATTAAAATCAAACTCAATTTCATAGACATGCCTGCCGTTCTCATAGTCAAGCTTTGATTCAAAACGCTTTATATTGTCTTCGGTAGCACCTGCGTGAGAAAGAGCAACCTTCTTTGCATCCTCTTTTGTTATGGTGGAGTTATCGGTAACATTCTGCCCTGAAACCGTTGTATCAGGAGTGGCAGTAGGCACTACTGTACTGTTTTCAGTTTCCTGATTGCTACAGCCCGAGATAAACAAAGTGGCAACCAAAAGACATAGTATTACAAGGCAGATTCCAAGTAGGGTTTTTGTGCTTATATTCATTTTCTTTTCCATAAAAGACCTCCTTTTTGTGTAGTATTAGCAAAAAGCACATCTTTTAAACAAAAAACCGCAAGACCTTTTATCTTGCGGTTTTCTATTAAATAACAGTTCCTTTTGGTACAGGAACAGGGTAGGTGTCCTGACCGATAATCTGTTTTCCGTCTGTAACGGTAACGTCCTTATCAAGAACAACATATTCAAGAGTGGCATTTTCACCGATAATGGTGCTTTGCATAAGAACAGAATTCTTTACTACGGCACCCTTTTTAACAACAACATTTCCTGATAAAACGCTGTTTATAACAGTTCCCTCAATCTTACAACCATCTGCGATGTAAGAGTTTGAAACACTGGCGTCACTTCCGTATTTTGTTGGTGGAAGGTCGCGATTCTTTGTGTAGATAGGAAGCTTTGGATTTTTAAGCATTTCGTCCTGAACTTCTTTTTCAAGGAACTTCATATTGTTGTTATAATATGCTATCATAGAGTCAACCTTATCAACATAACCGTCATGCTCATAACCGTAAATTCTAAGGCCGCCCATCTTCTGAGCAATAGCATCCTTAATGAAATCGTGGTTGCCTTTTGCGGCACATTCGTCAAGAATACTCTCAAGTAGTGCTCTTTCCATTACAAAAACATCAATTCCTGCGTTTGTTGTTTTTGGATAGTATGGGCAAACTTCAATATCGGTGATTGCTCCGTCTTCTGCCACATCCAAAAGTGTGTAGCGGGAAAGCTCTTTTTCTTCAACGCCTTCAAGGTTTTTATAAATAACAGTAACATCTGCCTGATTTTCAATGTGGCTTTCCAAAACCTTTTCAAAGTCAATATTATAAACGCAGTTGCCAAGAGAAAGGATAATGTATGTTTCACGGCTCTTTCTGATATACTGACGGATTCCATTTAAAATATCAAGGTCGCCTCTGATAATTTCTGCAGCATTTTTGTTGCCGATGTTGGGAGGCAAAATATGAAGTCCGTCGTCCTTCATGTGTAAATCCCATGGAGCACCGCTTCGGAGGTGATCCATGAGTGATGAATAGTTTGCCTCTGTTGCAACGCCGATTCTGCGAAGACCGGCTGTTGCCATATTGGAAAGGATAAAGTCGATAATTCTGAATCCGCCTGCCATAGGAAGAGCTGACGCACTTCGAACATCTGTAAATGGCGGAATGTTTATATTACTGGCAATTATAATGCCCATTGTATCTCTCATTTTTTTATGCCCCCTTTTAATTTGCTTCAACCATTGAGCATTTTGGAATATCGCTACCTGCTGAAACAGTAGCACCGCCTTCTATAAGCACAAGTCCATCTGTACACATAGAAGAAATGTATGGGCTATTATCATCGGTGGTTTCGCCGACAACTGCACCATCTTCAATGATAGCACCCTGACCGATAACAGCCTTTGTAATTTTAACATTCTTACCGATTTTAACATCAGGCATAATTACTGAGTCAGAAACTTCTGAGCCATCTCCTATGCTAACACCTGAGAAAACAACAGAATGTGAAATTTTACCGGAAACGCTGCAGCCTTGTGCGACAGAGCTATCAATAATCTTTGCATTGTCGCCTACATACTGTGGGGCAAGAGCGTTATTTCTTGAATATATGCTCCATGTATCATCGTAAATATCAAACTTCGGAGGGTTGTCAATAAGGTCCATATTTGCTTCCCATAAGCTCTGAACAGTACCAACATCTTTCCAGTATCCCTCAAAGCGATAGCTTACCATCTTTTCGTTATTTTTAAGCATAGTAGGGATAATGTTCTTACCAAAGTCATTGGAAGAAGCAGGGTCGCGTTCATCATCCACAAGGTATTTTTTAAGAATCTGATAGTCAAAAATATAGATACCCATTGAAGCAAGGTTGCTCTTTGGATTCTGTGGTTTTTCTTCAAATTCTGTGATAAGACCGTTCTCATCAACATTCATTATACCAAATCTTGGTGCTTCTTCCCAAGGAACAGGCATAACAGCGATGGTGATTGCCGCACCTGATTTCTTGTGAGTTTTAAGCATTTCACCATAGTGCATTTTATAGATATGGTCACCTGAGAGGATAAGTACATTGTCAGGAGAGAATCTGTCCAAAAATCCTAAATTCTGGTAAATAGCATTAGCAGTA
>JAZNWI010000062.1:0-5988 GCA_045593305.1 Clostridia bacterium
TTGTAATCCTTGCACTTCAGCAGGTTGCAAATGCACTGGAAAGGAGCTTGAATCGTGGCAGAAACTAGAAATGTAAAAATCCATGTTGATAACCTTAAGAAAAGCTTTGGAAATCTGCATGTTTTAAACGGCATTTCCACAGACATTTATGAAGGCGAAGTGGTTTGTGTAATCGGACCATCAGGTTCAGGAAAATCCACCTTTTTAAGATGCATAAACAGGCTTGAAACAATAACAAGCGGACAGGTTGTAGTAGACGGTTATCAGGTAAACGATAAAAAGGTAAACATAAATAAGGTTCGCGAAAATATAGGTATGGTGTTCCAGCACTTTAACCTGTTTAAGAATATGAATGTTCTCCGTAACTTGATGCTTGCTCCTGTTGACCTTAAAAAGATGACAAAGGAAGAGGCAAAAGCGGAGGCTATGAGGCTTCTTGAAAAAGTGGGACTTACCGATAAGGCAGAGGTATTCCCATCACAGCTGTCAGGAGGTCAGAAGCAGAGAGTGGCTATTGCCCGTGCTCTTTGTATGAAACCTGATATTATGCTTTTTGACGAGCCAACATCAGCCCTAGACCCTGAAATGGTAGGCGAAGTTCTTGCAGTTATGAAAGAGCTTGCAAGAGATGGAATGACAATGGTTTGCGTAACTCACGAAATGGGCTTTGCCCGTGAAGTTGCGGACAGGGTTCTTTTCATAGATGATGGTGTTATCTTGGAAGAGGGAACTCCTGAGGAGATTTTTGATAATCCAAAGCACCCAAGAACCATTGACTTTTTGGGTAAAGTTTTATGATGACAAATGGGTCAAGGAAATCTTGACCCATTTATTTTTGAAAGGAAAAGCTATGGCACTTTTTGCAATTTCAGATTTGCATCTTCCTTTAGGGATAGATAAGCCTATGGATATATTTGGAAAAGCTTGGGAAAACTATGTAGAGCGTCTTGAAACTAACTGGAAACAGGTGGTTACAGACGAGGATACAGTAGTTTTACCGGGCGACTTTTCGTGGGCAACTTATCTTAATGAAGCAAAGGCCGATTTTGATTTCTTAAATAGTCTTCCGGGCAGGAAAATCATCTTAAAGGGTAATCACGACTATTGGTGGACCACTATGAACAAAATGAAAAGTTTCATAGAAGAAAACGGCTACAAAAACATAGAAATTCTTCAGAATAATTCCTTTGAATATAAAGATATTTCCATTTGCGGTAGCCGCGGCTGGACAACTCCGTCACCCATATTGACGGGTGAGGATAAAAAGATTTATGACAGGGAAATCTTAAGGCTTGACCTTTCGGTAAAACAAGCAAAGTACCCTGAAAACATAATTTGCTTCACGCATTTTCCGCCGGTTTTAAAAGATTACCAAAACAACGAAATGACAGAGTTTTTGAAGAAAAACAACATTAAAAAAAGTGTTTTTGGTCACATTCATTCAGGCGGTATAAAAAATGTATTTGAGGGCGAGCTTGATGGTGTGGAATACACCCTTGTTTCCTGTGATTATCGTGAATTTATGCCTGTTAAAATAGCCGATTAACACAGAAATTTAGTGTTTTTTAATAAAATACCAAATTATGCTTGAAATTTTATATATTTGTGGTATAATAATTAGGATGTAATAATGGCGGAATATGCCGCTATACAATTAGACGAGGAGGATTTAAACGCAATGGCAGTTAAATCAGAACAAGTAGAAAAAAATCTAGTAAAATTAACATTTGAAGTTTCAACTGAAAAGTTCCAGGAAGCTATGAGCAAGGCTTATCAGAAGAATGCGAAAAAGTATAATGTTCCTGGCTTCAGAAAGGGTAAAGTTCCAAGAGCTGTTATCGAAAAGTACTATACAGAAGCAGTATTTTATGATGATGCTATCAATATGGTTCTTCCGGAAGCTTACGAAGCAGCTTTAAAAGAGGCAAATGTTGAACCTGCTGCACGCCCTGAATTTGATGTTGATGAAATCAAAAAGGGTGAGCCTGTTGTATTTACAGCTTTGGTTACAACAAAGCCGGAAGTTGAACTTGGTGAATATATAGGTATAAAGCTAAACAAAATTGAGCACAATGTAACTGCAAAAGATGTTGATGCAGAACTTAAGCAGGTTCAGGCAAGAAATGCAAGAATCGTTCCTGTTGAAGGAAAGGCTGCTAAAAAGGGTAACATCGTTACAATCGATTTCGATGGATCTGTTGACGGCGTTCCATTTGATGGCGGAAAGTCTGAGGGCTATGAGCTTGAGCTTGGATCAAACACATTTATCCCTGGCTTTGAAGATCAGCTAATCGGCAAGAAAGCAGGCGCAGATGTTGATGTAGTTGTTACTTTCCCTGAAGAATACCATGCACCGGATTTGGCAGGTAAGGAAGCACTATTTAAGGTAAAGATTCACGATATTAAGGCTCGTGAACTTCCAACAATTGATGACGATTTCGCATCAGAAGTAAGCGAATTTGATACTTTAGAAGAATACAAGAAGAGCATCCGTGAAAAGCTTGAAGCAAGAGCAGCTGATCAGGTTAAGACAGAAACAGAAAACGCTGTTATTGAAAAGGTTGTAGAAGGATGCACAGTAGAAATTCCTGCTGCTATGATCAATGACCAGACAGACAGAATGATGCAGGATTTTGCACAGAGACTTCAGTATCAGGGTATGGACTTTGGAACATATCTTCAGTACACAAGCTCAACTCCTGAAGCATTCAAGGAAAATATGAAGCCACAGGCAGAGCGACAGATTAAGACAACACTAGTTCTTGAAGCTATTGCAAAGGCTGAAAACATTGATGTAACAGACGAAGAAGTTAATGACAGAATTGCAGAAATGGCTAAGCAGTACAATATGGAAGCTGACAAGCTAAAGAGCTTAATGCAGGATGCTGACATTGACGGTGTTCGCGAAGAACTTGCAATGAACAAGGTTATTGATATGCTTGTAAACAAGGCAAAGATTACAAAGCCTCGTGCTAAAAAGGCAGCTGCTAAGGCTGAAGGCGAAGAAGCTAAGGCTGAAGAAGCTAAAGACGCTGAATAATCAGCATACCGGGGAAGGATAAATAGTAAAGACGCTTTATATGGGCAGAGTCTTTTAAAGGTGCATAACGCTTTTTGGCGTTATGCTCTTTAAATTAAGAAAGGATGGTAGACTATGAGTTTAGTACCAATGGTAGTAGAACAAACAGGCAGAGGAGAAAGAAGTTATGACATCTTCTCAAGACTTTTAGAGGACAGAATTATTTTCCTGGGTGACCAGGTTAATGACGCAACTGCAAGCCTAGTTGTTGCACAGATGCTTTATCTTGAAAGCAAGGATCCGGATAAGGATATCCAGCTTTATATCAACAGCCCGGGCGGTTCAATCACAGCAGGTATGGCAATTTATGACACAATGCAGTACATAAAGTGCGATGTGTCAACAATTTGTATCGGTATGGCAGCTTCAATGGGTGCATTCCTTTTGACAGCCGGTGCTAAGGGCAAGAGATTTGCTCTTCCAAACAGTGAAATTATGATTCATCAGCCACTTCTTGGCGGACTTCAGGGTCAGGCAACCGACATCCAGATTCATGCAGAAAGAATTATTGCTATAAAGAAGCATCTTAATGAGATTATGGCAGAGCGTTCAGGTCAGCCAATAGATGTAATCATGGCAGATACTGAAAGAGATAACTTTATGACAGCTCAGGAAGCAAAAGCTTACGGTCTTATTGACGAAGTTATCACAAGCCGTAACGAAAAATAAAGAGGTAATTTAAATGTCTAAAACAGAAAATATAAATGAGCTAAAATGCTCTTTTTGCGGAAAAGCTGAATCAGAAGTAAAAATGCTTCTTTCAGGCCCTGGCGTGTTTATCTGTGATGAGTGTGTAAAACAATGTCAGCAGATTGTGGCAGGAGACTTTGACGCAAAGGATTTCGGCACACCTGATGACCTTCCGAAGCCAAGAGAGATAAAGGCAATCTTAGACGAATATGTAATCGGTCAGGAAGAGGCTAAAAAAATTCTTTCGGTTGCGGTATATAACCACTATAAGAGAATTGCAAATCAGGACGCAAACGATGTGGAAATCCAGAAGAGTAATATCTTAATGGTAGGCCCGACAGGTTCAGGAAAAACCTTTCTTGTGCAGAATCTTGCAAGAATTTTAAATGTTCCTTTTGCAATTTCCGATGCAACCACACTTACTGAGGCAGGTTATGTTGGTGAAGATGTTGAAAATATCCTTTTAAAGCTGATTCAGGCGGCAGACTATGATATAGAGGCTGCTGAAAAGGGTATCATCTATATTGACGAAATTGACAAGATTGCACGAAAGAGTGAAAATGTTTCAATTACCCGTGATGTCAGCGGCGAAGGTGTTCAGCAGACACTTCTGAAGGTTTTAGAGGGTACTGTTGCATCAGTTCCCCCAACAGGTGGAAGAAAGCATCCACATCAGGAATTTATCCAGATTGATACAACAAATATCCTGTTCATCTGCGGCGGTGCATTTGACGGCATTGAAAAGATTATTTCAAACCGTGTAGGTAAGAGAAATCTTGGTTTTGGTGCTACAATCGAAAGCAAAAAAGAAGAGGATATATCAGAACTATTAAGACAAATCACACCACAGGATTTACTGAAATTCGGCTTAATCCCTGAATTTATCGGTAGACTTCCTGTTGTTGCAAAGCTTGATAAGCTTGACAAAAAGACTTTGGTGAAGATTTTAACAGAGCCTAAAAATGCCCTTGTTAAGCAGTACCAGAGCTTACTTGGAATGGACGGAGTTGACCTTTCATTTGACAAGGACGCCGTTGAAGCTATTGCAGATAAGGCACTTTCAAGAAATACGGGAGCAAGGGGACTTCGCTCAATTATTGAAGAAACCATGACAGATATTATGTTCAATGTTCCGTCAGAGCCTGATATTAAAAAGTGCATTATTCATAAGGATTGTATAACAAACGATAAAGCACCGAAAGTGGTTCGTGAAAAGGTAAGTTAATAAATTTTACAAATGGAAGTAGCTAAAAAAAGCCACTTCCATTTATTTTTACTAAAAAGGGATTTTTTTATCGAAATTTGCTTGCAAATATGGGGATTTGTGATATAATTAACATAGTGGCTATTTATGGCATAAAATTTGAAAGGAGAATTTCGAAATGAAATATTCACGCGAAGTAGAAGAAATGTGCCCACTTGCTAAAGGCGCATATCACGGTCCTGCTCCAATTCCTGAAGAAGGAAAATGGGTACAGGTTAAAGAAGTAAAAGACATTTCAGGTCTTACACACGGTATTGGCTGGTGTGCTCCACAGCAGGGAACATGTAAGCTGACACTTAATGTTAAAGAGGGTATTATCCAGGAAGCTTTAGTTGAAACAGTTGGTTGTTCAGGTATGACTCACTCAGCTGCTATGGCTTCAGAAATCCTTGTTGGTAAGACAATTTTGGAAGCTCTGAACACAGACCTTGTTTGTGATGCTATTAACACAGCTATGAGAGAATTATTCCTTCAGATTGTTTACGGAAGAACACAGACTGCTTTCTCAGAAGACGGTCTTCCAATCGGTGCAGGTCTTGAAGACTTAGGTAAGGGTCTAAGATCACAGGTTGGTACAACTTACGCAACACTTGACAAGGGTCCAAGATACTTGGAGCTTGCTGAAGGTTACATAACAAAAATCGCAGTTGACGATGAAAATCAGATTATTGGTTACAAGTTCGTGCACCTTGGAAAGATGATGGAAATGATCGCAAAGGGTATGGACGCAAACGAAGCACTTTTGAAGGCTTCAGGTCAGTACGGCAGAGTTGATGATGCTGCAAAGCTTATCGACCCAAGACACGAATAATTAAAGAAGGAGGTAGAAAATAATGGCATTATTTGAAAGTTATGAAAGAAGAATAGATCAAATCAACGCAGAACTTGCAAAGCACGGCATTTCTTCAATCGAAGAAGCAAAGAAAATTTGTGACGATGCAGGCGTTGATGCATA
>JAZNWI010000063.1:0-14456 GCA_045593305.1 Clostridia bacterium
TTGTTTTGCTGTTTTCTTTTTTGTGGCAAATCACACATTCCATCATTGTATCCGTTTCCAGATACTCAAGCGGTGCTTTGCAAATTAAACATTCTTCACTCATTTTTCTACCTCATATGGCCAATCAATAATTCCGCCAAATTCTTTTACATTGGTGTAACCAAGTTTTGCAAGACTTTCGGCTGCGATTTTACTGCGTCTACCTGACCTGCAGTATACTAAAATCAGTTTGTCCTTATCAGGTAACAGCTCGATTGCTTTGTTTTCAATTTCTGTATATGGAATCAGGATTGCTCCTGGGATGTGTCCGCTATCGAATTCATCCTGTTCTCTTGTGTCTAAAATGATATGTTCTTCGCCTGAATCCATTATCTTTTTGGCTTCCTCTGCCGTAATTTGTTCGTACATTGCTTTTTCTCCTTTTTCTGCGACGATGATTGATGTCGGTCCGTCCGCTCCGCCTATAATTCCAATACTTGTAGCATCTCCGCAGGCGGTGAGCAGTATACAAAGTAAGACGGATATAATACATAGAACTTTCTTCATCACATTACCCCTCAATCTTTTCCATTACCTGTCTGAACACTTCGCCGATATTTTCCCTGATAACCAAGTCGGCAGTGTTATCATATTCCGTTTCAGACTTATTTATCATAACGATATATTTACCTCTGAAATATCTCACAAAAGATGCGGCAGGATACACCGCAAGAGAAGTTCCGCCAACTATCAGCATATCAGCATTTTCAATATGGTGTATAGCAGATTCTGCAACTCCGTCATAGAGATTTTCGCCATAGAGGACAACCTTGGGTTTCATAATGCCGTTGCAACATTCACACTTCGGCACATTCTTGTCTTTAATTTCTGACAAGACCCTGTCTGTATCGCCTTTTTTACCGCAAGATGCACAGTAAAATTCTTCTGCAGTTCCGTGGAGTTCAATTACAATTTTACTGCCTGCTCTTTGATGCAGACCATCTATGTTTTGCGTTATTACTGCTTTGAGTTTACACATGTTTTCAAGCTTTGCCAACGCTTTGTGAGCATTGTTTGGTTCTACTTCAATGATAAAATATTTTCTATAAAAATCATAAAAAGTTTCTGTGTTCTGAAAAAAGAAATCGTGGCTCAATATTTCTTCGGGAGGCACGCCGTATTCTTTCACGGTGTTATAAAGTCCGTCTTGGCTGCGATAGTCCTTCACACCGCTTTCGGTAGATACACCTGCACCACCAAAGAAAACGATACTATTGCACTCTTTTATCATTTCTGCAAATTTATCTATCATCATTTTTCGCCTCGTTTATTTGAATTTGTTTGGTTCAAATCCGTCATTAATCAAATACTATATTTACTCAAATCTATCCTGCCGTCCGATTCAAAAACAACGCCTTCTGTTTCGAGCAACTGTCTCTGAACTCCTTCGCCGCCAAATGCAAAACCGGGTGCAACCTTTCCTTCTCGGTTTACAACTCTATGGCAAGGAATAATCCCCGGCTCCGGGTTTACATGCAGAGCATACCCCACAACCCTTGCCCAGCGAGGATCCCCGGCAAGAACAGCCACCTGACCATAGGTTGCAACCTTGCCTTCGGGAATGGTTTTCACAACCTCATATATTTTTTCAAATGTGTTCATAGTTATCACACCAAACCCATACACCACTCAACACCGATGGCAACCACCACCACAAGAGCTGATATGATAAAGCCATGAATCATAGGATTAATGCCCGATTTTTTCATATCCCTGAAGCTTGTATTTAAGCCGATTGCCGCAAGGGCTGCAACCATCAGGAATTTGCTTACATCTTTTGCAACAGCCGAAACCTCTGTGGGTATAACGCCCAGACTGTTAATCATTGCCATAGCTAAAAAGCCAAGAATAAACCACGGGAACAATCCGCCGATATTAACCTTACTGTATGCAGCATCACAGCTTTCTTTTCTTTTAAGTCTTAAATTTACCAGTGAAAAAACAAAAACTGTCGGAATGATGGCTAATGTTCTTGTGAGCTTTACCATTGTTGCAAAATCGCCTGCGCCTTCTGAAAATGCATATCCTGCAGCAACTACGCTTGAGGTATCGTTTACTGCCGTTCCTGCCCATAAACCATATGCCATATCAGAAAGTCCAAGCATTCTTCCCATAATCGGAAACAGAACAATCATTGCCATATCAAACAAAAATGTAGCGGACATAGCATAGGCAATATCGGAATCCTCTGCATCAATTACAGGGGCTATCGCTGCAATGGCGGAACCACCGCAAATTCCTGTTCCTGCGGAAATCAGGTTTGACAGTTTCCAATTCAGCTTCAATGCTTTACCTATAAAATATCCTCCGCCAAAGCAGGTCAGCAAAGTAAAAAGCATTACCATCAAAGATAATTTTCCAACCGAAAGGATTACCCTTACGCTGAGGGATGCTCCAAGTAATATAATCGCAAATTTCAACACCTTTTTGGATGTAAATTTAATACCGGCTTTTAAAAAATCAGGTTTCCAGAAATGGTTTATAATCATTCCTATAAAAAGTGCAATTACCGATGCACCGATGATGTGTATGGGCAAAAGACTCTCAATCGCTTTTGCAATTACTGCTATAACTATCGAAATCGCAAGTCCCGGGATTATTTCTCCAATATTTTTTAGTATTTTCATTTTGTTCCTCCGTTAAAATTATAAAGTATATCTGTTTCTTTATTTCTGTATTCGTGCTTTTCGTAATAGCCGATGAATGTCCCGTCGTCATCACGAAGAGCGACCATATACACATCCTTATTTTCCTCATCATTGCGATAGGTATATATGATGTTATTATCCTTGCTTTCCTTAAACCACGCAACCACCTTGTCAATCGTTTCATTTGCCTTTGGCGGATGGCATTCTTTAATGCTTTTGCCCGTCAAATCCTTATGATAACGCTCTATCGCACACGGATTCATATATACAATAATATCATCTATATCGCAAACAACCACAGGGGCTGTATCCTGGTCTAATACGCTTTTTAATAATTTATTTAACATTTTAATTCCACCTTATTTTAATCTATAATGCCCTTAATAACCTTTCTTTCCCTTAAATATTACCACTTTTTAAGGGAAAAGTCAAAGAATCAAGCAAATTTACCCTTATTTATTAGTAAATTAGTAATTTAGTATTGACAATTTACTAATAATGTGCTAACATAGAAACAGGAGGTGGAAATAATGACCACATTTTCAATATCTACAGATGAAAAGCTTTATAAAGACTTTGAAATGGCATTACAGTTAAACAACGAAACAAAAGACGAGGTTATTAATACTATGATAAGAGATTATATTTCTCGTACCTTTTCGCGCATTGCTTCTTCGTATAAAATGGAAAACAGCTTTAATTCTGATATCATCGGAAACAATGCTTCTGAAAAAGCAACACGAAAGATGCATTTATGGGCAAAAAAGACAACACAAGTACCTCATAAAATCATCAGAGCCTTTTTACAACTGAAGAAGGAAAATGATATTGTAACTTATGATATGCTTGCTGCACGATGTAACGACCAATTAAATCACCCGGACGTATACGTTCCAACATTTAGTTCTAATTTTACTCAAATGAAGTTTGATAGCGAAAAATCTCATGGCAAGGTTTTTGAATTGGATGATAATAATGTTGTTTCCCTGTGGGATAAAATTGAACCTTGTATTGAACAATATAAAAAAGCCTTTATTTTACACACAACTGACGTTGGATATGTCAACAATAAATTACAAGAAAATTTAGGTTGCACCGGCGAAGAAGGTACTGACCATTTACAATATTACTATTTGATGCGTTGCACAAAATGCGGAGAAGAATACAAAGTAAACGGTACAAATATTTATGAGGCTAAATGTCCTAAATGTAATTAAAGGAATTAGATATGTTATTTATTAAACTATTTTCTATAATGTTAACTTTAATAATATATCTCGGCATATTTGCTTTTGTCCTTGTTGTACTTATCTTTGCGATTCGTGTGTTGACTAGAGTTTGGGATATCCTAAAAACAATATTCATCTATATTAATTTCAAAAAAATAAAGGAAGTTAAATTATATCCCCCTTATGAAACATATAAGAAAGTTTACGAACAAACAGGATTCTCTTATTCTACTACAGGACACTATCGAGAATATTTTAAGATACGGCGAATTCCTGCCGGAAAAGAGCGAAAAGCAAAAATAATTTTTGAATTTAATTTTCCTTTAACTATTTATTTGAATGAAAATAGTAATTTATATAAGAAAATCATAAATTCATCTGCTTAATATTTTATCTAACATTTTTCTAGCACTTTTCTAGCGAAAACCCAAAAAATGCATCAAAAAGCGGCAATACGAAAGATGCGAGAACAGCAAAGGCTTTGAAGGATTTTAACCCCTCAAAGCCTTGATTTTATGCGGTTTTTATCGCTTTTTAAGTTCCTTTAACTTCCGCTTATTTACTCTATCTAAAAAGAGTGTCTAGGAGCTCGAAATCCGGTAGGCTGTTAGTAGCGATGCTGGGGTTCAAATCCCTACATCTTTTCCAAAAAGCGAGACGGCATAACGCCATCTCGCTTTTTTCTATTCCGCTTCTTCATCTAGTGCTTCTACATAAAAGCTCACAGGCCTGAAACCATCGTTACAGGACACCATAGCCGACTTTCTATTCTTCATCCAACCGTCAAAAATATCTTCACCACCAGATGATAGTGCCAGCACAAACGGCGAAAGGCTTTCCCAAGCACTGTCACACATCCCTGCAGGTTTATTCCATCCGTCCGTAATAAAAACCTTTCCAACGCTCATATCGCATGCATGCTCAATAGGATTTTCGTATCTTTCCATCAAGTCTTCATGCGCTACCATTTTCATAACGGTAATTCTACACTTTTTCATCTTAGTATTATCTCCTTTAGCTTTTGTCTTTTAGATTTCCAATCAGGACAAACTTTTGCAAGTTCTTCGTAAAACTTTGAAGAATGATTGGGTACAAGAAAGTGAGCAAACTCATGATACACAACATATTCTGTACATTCTAACGGTGCATACATAAGGTTTGTATTGAATGTCAATATACCCTTTTTTGTATGGCAACTTCCCCATCTTGACACCATCTTGCGAAATTTGATCTTTGGGAAATCAACACCCTTATTTTCAAAATGAGGATACGCTTCCTTGCAAATACTAATTATAATCTCCCTTATTTCTGTTTCGGTGAAATGCCGGTTTAAAGGTTTTTTTAAAGCATTTTCAAATTTATCAAGAGTATTTAATATAAAATCCGCTTTTGAAATCAAAAACTCGTCAATAAACTTTTGTCCCACCCGTTTATTTGCTGAAACAGTTATCGTTCCGTTGGGTTTTATCCTAAGATTTACATTCTTTACATTTTTATAATTAAGGTCATATTGAATTTTTTTATCTTTAATACGTAGCTCTTTTGTCATAAAAATCCCTTTTCTTATAATTTAATTTTATTATACATCCTTTTTATAAAAAAAGCAAATTAAAAGACGCCAAATGGCGTCTTTTTTAGTGATGATGGTGGTGATGATGCCCCGAAGCCATATTTGCTTCTATATGGCATTCTGCATCATGACAATGTTCTTCGCTTTTTTCAAGCTCTAATGTAGCGTGTCCTATTCCGTGTTCTTTAAGTTCTTCGCGGATTTCATCTTTAATATTATGAGCATCACCGTCTGTTACCACATGCATTGTGGCAAAATTGTTTTCGCCGTCCATGCTCCAAATATGAATGTGATGAATATCTGACACACCATCAATTCTCAAAAGGTGTTCTTTAATTTCCTCAACATTTACACCGCTTGGTGTTTTTTCAAGGAATATATCAAGAATTATTTTTAAGTTTCTTACTGCATTTACTAAAATAAACACCGCAACAGCTACGGACATCAAAGGGTCGATTACTGCAAAATCGGTAAATCGCATTACAACGGCACCAATCAGCACAACTACCCATCCAAGCACATCTTCCAGCATATGCAGACTCACTGCCTTTTGGTTTAGTGAATGTCCATCTCTTGTGACCATTGCTGCTGCAAGGTTTATTCCTGCGCCGATTATTGCAAAAACAATCATACCATCATAGTTAATTTCCACAGGATTTACAATTCTTAAAACCGCATTATAAATAACCATAACTGACCCGAACAGTAAAATAAGGGTTGTTATTACGCTGCCAATTACGGAATAACGCAGGTATCCATAAGTGTAGTTCTCGTCCGGCTTTCTTTTGCTTATTTTCTCCAGAATGTATGAAACACCTATGCTCATGGCATCCCCGATATCATGGACAGCATCGGAGATGATCGCCACGCTTCCTGTGAAAATTCCACCAAAAAATTCAAATACAGAAAATGCCAGATTTAAAACAAAAGCTATTAAAATATTTCTCTCCGTTTTCATATATACCTCCATTTGTCTATCTTATTTTTTCTTGGCTACATATATTCCATATATTACGCCAATTATTGTATATGGTATCAGCATCAAAAGACAAATTACTGTTGCAATCGGTGGCAGGAATATACTGACTAGGAACAAAATTCCCATAATAACAGTTTCAAAGCCTATGAAACGATGGATTTTCTTTGCTTTTTGCGTATCCAAATCATAATTTTTAATGTAATCAAACTTTGGCATATAATTACCTAAAACCAAAAACATTACACCAACTATTATGGCGGCTACAACTCTTATATCCACATTGTAACCCAGTGATACTCCAAATGTAGCAAGTTGCAAAATCACAGTAATAACCGGAATAATCCACTTTGTTACCGCTTCAAACTTCTTTCTTTCTCCGTGTTTTTCGGCATTAAAATCATTTATAAAGCAACAAAAGCCTTGCAAAAGTACCATTAAGACAGGCAGTCCAAACACTGTAAATTCCTTTGAAGCAAAATTGTCAGGATTATTATTTATATCAAAATGAATCGGCATTGTATCCGGTAATTTATCCCAAATCAAAAGTCCCGGAATAATAGGAGAAAGACAAATAAAGCTGGTTATTAAAAAGTATTTCCACTTAAAGAATTTCATTTTATGTTACCTCCCAATGTATAAATCCACTTAATCACTTCTTCAAATACCGATGTATTAAGCTCGTAATAAATAAAGTTCTTAAACTTACGCTCACAAATGAGGTCAGCTTTTTTTAGCTTTGCAAGGTGGTAAGAAACTGTCGCACCGGTTAAGCTGAACTGTTCGCTTATTTCCCCTGCTGATTTATTGCCCGATTTTAGCATTTCAAGTATGTCACGCCTTATAGGGTCAGAAATAGCCTTTAGAGTTTCATTTATTCCCATACCTTCACTCCTTTATAGCAATTTAGAAATATTTCTAAATAGATTATATTCCTTTTTAAGCATTTTGTCAACAGCTATTTAGAAAAAAATCTAAATAGTATGCAAATAAAAAAGCCAGAAGTATCGGCTTTTTTTATCTTTTTCTAAAGGATAAGATTAAATCATAAACGGAAGCTACTGCACAAACCACACAGGTAAAAGTACAAAAGCCTATCAGCACTGACGGAATTTTTACCAAGTACGGAATTAAAAATACACAAAATCCTGTCATCTTATTAAAGTAAGTATGATTACTCATAAACACCTTGTACTTTATTGCTGTGAAAACATAGGTAAATACGCGCAATATTATAATTACCATAACTACATACCAAATTCCTACAGGAAGTATTCCTGACAGAATTGGCAGCAACCTATAAAGTATTATGCCGTAAAACATCAAGTCTGCTGCGCTATCGAGCTTTGAGCCAAGCTCAGAGCAAGTATTTGTCCTTCTTGCAATATACCCGTCAAGGACATCCGTTACACCTGTCAGCGTATAAAGCACAAAGAATTCGCCTGACAAAGGAATTGTCACGCTTAGCAAAACTGTACCTAAAATTCTTAAAATCGTAATTATGTTTGCCATATACCTTTCTTCTCTTTCTTTTAATTTATCTTAAGTCATTCATACATTAAACAATCCTAAGTAATTAAGTCCGAATATCCATAAAAATAATGTGAAAAGACACAACGCCGATGAAATTACTATTATCTGCGCTGCTAATTTTTCGTCACCATCCATTTGCTGTGCCATAGAAAATGATGATACAGCTATTGGTCCTCCAAATGTAATTAAAAGACAAGCAAGTGCTTCGCCTTGAAATCCGCAAAGAACTGCACAAGTTAAAACTATAATTGGAATCACAAGAAGTCTTGCAATTATTACAATACTTATCTCTTTTGCATACCCTTTGATTCCTGAAAATTCAAATCCGGCACCAAGAGCAATAATTGCAAGTGGTGTTGCAATAGAAGCAATGTCACTAACAGATTTTTCTATAACATAAGGTAGCTTAATATCAAATCCTAAAAATACAAGACCTATTATGCATCCGATTATAAGCGGATTTTTTGCCATACCTTTTAAAAGATTGAGTATGTTCAGTTTTTCGCTTCCGTCCCTGAATCTTTCAAGGGCGATTACTGCCAGAATATTGAACATAGGAACAACTATGGCAACCATTAAAGATGCAAGACCTCTTGCTTGCTCTCCGCATATGTAGCTAACCAACGGAATGCCTAAAATAGCAAAGTTGGTGCGGAAAAATCCCTGAAGCATTACGCCTCTTTTAGGATTCTCCTTTGTAATTATTAAAACTGTAAAATAGCCGACAATAAATACACATAAAATGCCGATTACTGTAAATACAACAAGTTTCGGGTCAAACACATTGGCTGTTTCAGTTTTGTAAATGTTATAAAATAAAAGCGTTGGCAAAAATGCCTTAAATACAAGTTTATTTATTAAATCAAAGCCCTTTTTATCCGCTACCTTAAGGCATTTAAAAACATACCCCAAAAGCATCAACAAGAATATTGGTGCAACAGCGTCAAAAGACAATTTTAAACTTTCCATTGTATCTCCTATTGTGTTTTAAGTATATTACCCTACAGATTATTATATAAATATTAAATTTTTCTGTCAATAACTTTAACAGTAAATTAATAAAATGTTAAAAATTGTAAGAAACTGTGTATTATAAATAAAAATCAATTAAAAGCATTAAGGAAAAGCCTATAAGCAATGCATAAGTTACAAACTTATCACCATTATGATGAGTTTCCGGAATCATTTCATCGCTTATTACATAAAGCATTGTTCCTCCTGCAAAAGCAAGAGCAAACGGGAGCACCGCAGTTGAAATACTTACCGCAAAATATCCTAAAAGTGTCCCTATAACTTCAACAAATCCGGTTAAGGTTGCTGCCACAAATGTACGGCCCTTTCCTATTCCGGCTGCCAACATCGGTGCTATTATAACCATACCTTCCGGTACATTCTGAAGAGCAATTCCTCCGGCAATTGCAAGTGCTTCTGATACATTTCCTGTACCAAAACCGACACCTGCCGCAATTCCCTCCGGAAGATTGTGTATCGCAATTGCCATAACAAACAGAAGAACTTTATCCAGTTGTCCGTTTTTTTCGGGATGGGCTTCTAAATCAACACCTGTCAAATTATGGAGGTGCGGAAGAGCTTTATCCATAATATTTAAAACAAGTGCACCGCAAAACAAGCCAATAATTGTAATAAAAACAGGATGCTCACCACCATATTCTAAAGACGGCAATATAAGCCCCAAAATTGATGCAGCAAGCATAACTCCTGCGGCAAACGACAGTACAATGTCACTGAATTTGTGAGAAATATTTTTAAAGCAAAACCCTATGATAGAACCAATCAGGGTTGCACCGCCCACTCCAATAGCGGTTAAAAGTACCATTTCCATATTATTCTCCCCTTGCTATATATCAAATTTATAAACCTCTTTATATAGTATACTCCTTATTTTTTCAAAGGTTACTTTATCTATTCCTGCATTTGAAGTCATTATTCTGAGCGGGATTATTTTCTTCCCTTGAGAAATTGGCGGTTGGAAATACTCGAATTCATTAAAATAAAATCCGTTTCTTTCATAAAAGCCAATTCGCCTTTTTGCAAGCTCTGTTTCAGGGAGTTCCACTTCAAGACAAACTGTTTTTTTCTGCTTTTCCAAAAATTCTGAAAGCATTCTGCTACCAAGACCGGTATTCCGACACTCATTTTTAACTGCAAAGTGTTCTATAAAAACAAATTCATCAAATTCCCAAGTTGCTATAAATGCATACAGATTTTCAACTATGTATACTGAATATAAAGGATTTTCAAGTAATTCTTGTTGCTCTTTATATGGTCGTCGTTCATCTGGCGGAAAGCTTTGCTCCATTATGGCATAAACCTTATCAAAGTCTTCCCTTTTCATCTTTTTTATCATAAATTCACCTGCTAAATGTTCATAATTACTTCGGTATTTTCCATAGCATATTCAATCTCGCTTGAATACATCCTTACAATATCAATCATCTTCTCTTGTGAAAGCGGTAAATTCCTTTCAAATAGTGCACCTATAATATAACAGCTGATAAGCGTAAATTTTACTCTTTTACCATAGTCACCGTCTTCTATACTTCCCGCCAAATGACGGAAAATAAAATATACCGCAAGTTGTTCAAAAACTATCTGGAACTCATCCCTTTTGAAAATATTGAAGTCAAAATCCGCATCTTTCAATTTTTCAATTTCTTTTACCCAGCTATTATCCAATATTTCTAAAGACTTATATCTTTCTAAAAGCAATTCTAAAGAAAAATCAAATTTAAAATTAAATTTTTCTGCAAGGTGAGAAAATCTTTCATATATGTTTATATTCCTGTCTGTAAGATGCAATAAAATCTCTTCTCTTTTTGCAAAAAACTTTTTCTCGGTTTCGGCAAGCCTTGCATCTTGTGGAATTTCTATTGTAAACTTGTCCTTTTCCAAAAGAATTATCCTTACCGCTTCCTCGCAGGCAAGACCAAGACCTGTTTCAGTAAAGTCAGAATAAAAGTTTTTAAATCTTGGGTGCAGATAGCATATATCACAAATAGCATCTTCGCCGTACTCACAAATAATCTCACAAAGTCCGTTTTCCAAAAGAAACGGGCATCTGTCACCGTCTGCAAGTGCAAAATGCGGTATGTCACCTGTGATATTTGCCATAATTTTTTCACCAAGTGGTGTATTAAGGCTTTCATACAGCATTAGTGTATCATCGTCAATATCAATTTCCCAGCCGATACAGCAATTGTGTCTACACTTATCTGCAATACATTTAAACTTGTGATAATAATTAGGTACTGCCTCTTTCATATATGCCTCTTAACAATTAAATTCCCTTTTTAAAAGGTCAATCATAATGCTCGTATTAAGCTCCATAGCATCAATCGGGTAGATTTCTTTTATATATCCAAAATAGAACTTGTCCTTAAAAAAATCTACTATTTCTTCTTTGCTTTTGCCGTTTATAATTAGTGTCTTAATTTCTTCTGCAGTTGTTTCGGCACTTTCTTTTGCTTTTTTAAGATAAAACTTTGTGGTTTTGTTATCTAAAAGCCCGAAATGCGGAACAAGAATGTTTTCAATATTGAGCTTTTGAACTTTTTCTATTGACTCAAGTGTCATTTCATATCCAACAAGGTAGGATGGTACAACATCGTCACTACCGTTATAAACGCCGATAGTTTCACAAGACAAAAGTAATTTTTCCTTCGGGCAATAATATCCGATAGAACATTTAGTATGCCCCGGAAGATTTATTGCCATAAATTCCATATCCCCTGCTTTTATGATATCTCCGTCGGAAACAGGAATGTCCACTTTTAAATCATCAATTAAATCTTCATACTCAAAAACACCGCAAGCTTCAGCAAATTTTCTGTCGAGGTCACGCATCACAGCCTTGGCTGTTTCCTTTTCAAAAATCTTTGTTGCATATTCCCCTGCCACAACCTTTGCATCCGGCCAAAATTTTAGTGCATAGCAAGAACCCAAAGCATGGTCATAGTGAGAGTGAGTCAGAAATATATAGTCAAGCTTTCTTTCACCAAGTATGTTTTTTATCTTATCTGCAACTGCATATCCCGTGAACGCAAATCCGGAATCATACATTATCGTTGTTTTTCCGTTATCAATCAAAAAAGCCGCATCTCCCGGATTTACTCTTACATCAGTTATTGTAATTTTGTCCATTGTCTTTCCTCTAATTAAAACTCTTAATCCATGTTACCAAGGAATTATGGTAAACATTTTCATAAACATCTTTTTTCATCTGCTCTGTAACAGGGCCGTTTCGTCTCATTCGCTCAAGTATTGCTTCCTGAAGCTCTTCCACCGTCATTTCTTCAAAGGCTTTATTTTCTTTAGGTTCAATATTTTTTTCTTCTTGAGCAGGTTCTTTTTTAACCTCTTCTGTTTCAACAGGTATTTCTTCTAAAGCCTCTGTAATCATAGCCGGTTCTATGATGGCCTTTATATCCGACTTTTCGGTGACCTTGATTTCTATCGGCTGAACAGGTTTATCATCCATGCATTCAAGCAACCATATTTCACCGGAATTTGCCTTTACATTGACTGAGATACATCCATTATCCGAACATACCTTTTCACCGAAAATTCCGCCCAAATACTCCCCTGCATTTTGAACAGGCAGAGTCACGATAGAATCATTATCGCTATTATTAACTGTCACAATTACGGACTGTCCGTTAAAACTTCGGCTGAATGCAAACTGACCTGTCGTTAAAAGTAATTCCTTATATTCTCCATAAGACAAAGCTTTTGTTTTAGCACGAATTTCACCCAATCTTGAAATCAGCTTTGCAAAATCGTTGTCTTTAATAGCTTCCAAATACTGTTCATACGAGATGGCTGGTCTTAAAGAATCGTCAGAGCCCCGCTCTTTTCTTCCCTCAATACCAAACTCTGAACCATAGTAAACAGATGGAATGCCAGGCAAAGTGTACATTAGAATATGCACAGGCACAAAATGCTTTTTGTTGCTAAGCTTTGTATAAATTCGTTCAACATCATGGTTATCAACAAAATTATACAATTTAAGTCCATCAGGCATGTTTCCACCCATTTCATACAAGCGTTTTACTGTATGAGCAATTTCAAAATAGTTGTGGTCATTATGACCCGAGTATAATGCCTTATGCAAGTGGTAATTTGTGACGCTGTGAAGAGTATCGCCATTTACCCAACGGATATAGTCACCATGGATAACCTCACCCATAAGCCAGAAATCAGGCTTCACAACACCAGCTACCTGACGAAGCATCTGCATATAGCTAAAGTCTAATACATCGGCAGCGTCCAGTCTGATTCCGTCAATATCAAATTCCTTTACCCAAAAACGGATAACATCGCAGATGTATTCTCTCACCTCAGGATTGTGCTGATTTAGTTTTGCAAGTAGGTTATAGCCACCCCAATTGTCATAGGAAAATCCATCGTTATATTCGTTATTACCATAAAAATTCACATTACAGTACCAATCCCTGTAAGGCGAAGCTTCTCTGTTTTTCTTAATATCCCGGAAGGCAAAGAAATCTCGTCCGGTATGGTTAAATACACCGTCTAAAATCACTCGTATTCCTTGCTTATGACACTCCGAAACAAAATTTGTTAAATCTTTGTTTTCACCAAGTCTTGTGTCCAGCTTTTTATAGTCAGTTGTTTCATATCCATGGCCCACCGATTCAAAAAGCGGGCCAATATAAAGTGCATTAAAACCAAGTCTCTTGAGCTGTGAAATAAATGGAATCAGGGTGTTTAATCTGTGTTCCGGCTCGCCGTAATTATTTTGCTTTGGTGCACCCGTCATTCCAAGTGGATATATATGATAAAATATCGCTTCGTCATACCAAGCCATATTAATTCCTCCGTTTTGTTATGTAAAATTATTCTTCAAATAGTGGTGTGGAGAAATATCTTTCCGCTGTGTCAGGAAGAACAGTTACTACTGTTTTTCCTGGGCCTAAAAGCCTTGCAAGTTTGATTGCTGCAGCCACATTTGTTCCGCTTGAAATACCGCACATAATTCCTTCTTTTGAAGCGAGCGCTTTTGAAGTTTCAATAGCTTCCTCATCCGTTACAACACAAATGTCGTTATAAATATTCTGGTTTAATATTGCCGGAATAATTCCATCACCTATACCCATCTGAACATGAGTTCCGATAGAACCGCCGGATAAAATAGCCGCATTTTCAGGCTCCACCGCCCAGATTATCATATCAGGATTTTCCGCTTTCAAAGTTTCACCGATTCCTGTTATAGTTCCGCCTGTACCAATTCCTGAACAGAATCCATGGATAGGCCCTTCTACCTGCTCAATTATTTCTCTTCCTGTTTGTTCTCTTTGAATCTGAAGATTAGCAGGATTTTCAAACTGCTGTGGTACGAATACATTTGGGTCTTCCTTTTCCATTGAAAGTGCAAGACGCAAGCATTCATCAATACATGCACCTATATCCCCGGCATCATGCAC
>JAZNWI010000064.1:0-1893 GCA_045593305.1 Clostridia bacterium
GGAAAAAATGGAGCGCGCCTTATATACTATCGCTTGCAAGGCAGCGGTTAAAGCAAACCACACATATAGCTTAAAAGAGCTTGAAACCTTGCTTTTTGCGGTTCTGGACCTTGAGAATATAAACACCTGTCCGCATGGACGACCAATAATCATTACTATGACTAAGAAAGAACTTGAAAAGGAATTTAAGAGGATAGTATGAGAAAGATACCCTTAATTGTTATTGCAGGTCCAACAGCGTCGGGGAAAACAGCCCTTTCGGTAAATATCGCAAAGACTATAGGTGGCGAAATTGTTTCGGCGGACAGTATGCAGATTTACAAATATATGAATATCGGTACAGCCAAGCCTACGGAAGACGAAAAACAGGGAATTCCTCATCATATGATGGATTTTTTGGAGCCATCAGTGAGCTTTTCTGTTGCGGACTACTGCCAGATGGCAGGGAAAATCATAAGCGACATTGATAGCAGGGGAAAAATACCTGTGATGGTTGGCGGAACAGGACTTTATATTGATTCCTTGATAAACGGAGTTGATTTCGGCGAAGAACAGGGCGACCCCAAGATTCGCAAAGAAATGATGCAACTTGCAGAAAAAGAAGGAAATGAAGCCGTTCATAAGATTTTAGAAGAAATAGACCCCGAAACTGCGGCAAAATACCACCCAAATAACTTAAGGCGGATTATCCGTGCCATTGAGGTTTATAAAACTCAAGGTAAGACCGTTTCTCAAAAGGAAAAGGAAGAAAAGATATCGCCTTATGATGTGGCGTACTTTTGTATAGACTGGGACAGGGAAGTTCTTTATGACAGGATAAACAGGCGTGTGGATATTATGGTGGAAGATGGGCTTATTGAAGAAGTTAAGAGCCTTTTAAACCGTGATGTTGACCCGAAGGCTACTGCTATGCAAAGCATTGGTTATAAGGAGTTTTACGGATATCTGAATGGCGAAAGTACGCTTGAGGAAGCTCTTGATACTGTAAAACAAAGCTCGCGCCATTATGCAAAGCGTCAGCTTACATGGTTCAGAAGAAACAAGGATATTCATTGGCTAAATCCCGAAACTGCGGAGGCTGATGCACTAAAAATCATAAAAGAAAAGTTTGGTATATAAAATCCTACCGAAAGGTAGGATTTTTTGTGAATAATATTTAGTGAAATATCTTGCTAAAGCTCGATGTGAAATAATTTCTGACGAAATCGTGAAATAGAAAGCTTACGCTTTCTGCGAAATGAAATAAATCCACACGTCGAAAGGAGTATTTCACATTGCGAAGCAATATTTCACGGCCGAAGGGCATTTCACAAATCCTGAAAGGATTTATTTCGCTGAAAAAAGCACCGACATTGTCGATGCTTTTTCTTGGTGGGAGAGGACGGATTCGCTTTTCTGCGGAAAAGCCGGTTCGTGGCTCTTTTGTGCCGCTGGCACAAAATTCACTACTACTCACTTCGAATCCCTTTACAGCATAACAAAAAGAGATACAACATAAATGCTATATCTCTTTTCTTGGTGGGAGAGGACGGATTCGAACCATCGAAGTCGTAGACAACAGATTTACAGTCTGCCCCCTTTGGCCACTCGGGAACTCTCCCATATATAAGGGCAAGCATTTTGCTTGCCCTGTTTGGAGCTGGTGATGGGACTCGAACCCGCGACCTGCTGATTACAAATCAGCTGCTCTACCAATTGAGCTACACCAGCAAAATATGACTATGACATAATATCATATTTCCTGCGGTTTGTCAAGCATTTTTTACAACTTTTTTAAAAAATTTATGAATGCCACCGGACAACCAACGAATGATATTATAACATGAGACATATATTTTGTCAATAGATTTTTTTAAATTAAAATTTTTGATTGTATATGCATAATTGAGCATT
>JAZNWI010000065.1:0-3745 GCA_045593305.1 Clostridia bacterium
CAAACAACATTTCACGAGCATCATTAATAAAAGCGTCTTTGTTCTGTTCTATGGTAATAATATTTTCTACATATTTAACATCACAGCGTCTGTCAAAGTTATCTAATTCCATACCCTCAAGAATATCATAAGTGGAAGAAATAAAAGAATTTCTGTCTGCTTTACGTAAAAGCATAATCAAAGCTTTAACAGTAATTTCTTCAATTTCAAATGATGTAATCTTCACACCGACAAGCTGAAGATATTTTTTCAGAACATCTTCAATTCTTTCATCGCCCTTTAAAACTGCACCAACAGTAATTTTTCTCGGATTAACCATTGTTACGAACAAATAACTATATTTATGGCTTTTCTGATAAAACATTTCATTCAATCCGGGAAAGGATGCCACATAATCCTCATACGCTTCTCTGTCTCTTGGGTTTGGGACACCCTCATTTTTCTCCATAGTTGCAGTAATCTTATAAAAAAGCATTCTTGCACCTCCTTGTTGTTATGGTAATATAATACGATATTTTATGTACCGGTTTTGGGACACGGTTTTATACGATTGACCCGTGATAACACACCTTTCTTATTTCTCACTCAACTTATTTTCAAGTGCCTCGAAAGCTGCGTCCATTGCTTCTTCGCGCGTATTATACACCTCAACACAGAACACATTATCCAAAGAATATTTCCAGTTATCGTATTTTTTATTGTAATACAAAACTATCAGATGGTCTTTGATTTTTAAAAAGCTGTTGTTGTTTTTTGAAGTTTTCCACTTACGGGTTTTAAAATTCTCACGGCGCTTTTCTTTATTCTTAAAGTCATTTTCACGCTGTTTTGCTTTTTCTATATTCCCCTCCATTTTACCTGCACAAATACAACCCACATTAAGGCGTCCGTATTCATTATGCACCATATGATGAACGTAGCGTATAATCTGATGACCGCACATCTGACAAACACCAACGGGTGCCCCTAAGTCCGTAACACCCGTACATATCCATCCATTCTTGGGCACATCAGGGTTATTCCATAAATTTTCATAACCGTTCATATCCGGTGTTTTATATTCCTTCCGTTCTTCATAACTCTTAATTTGTTTTTCATTTTTCACTTCCTTCATTTCGCTTACAACCTTCTCATCCGTCTTTTCATACCCATCGGGTATTTTTTTAGTAGGAATGGTCGTTTTTTCTTTTTCGGAATGCAAAACAGGAGTTACCTTTTCTTCTTTCGGTTCTTTCTTATAATCATAAAAGCTTTCGTGCTTCTCTATTTGCTTTTTATTCTCAATATGAGGCAACCGGTGTTTCTGATTAAAATACTGTGCAGACATAACCCTTTCACTAGAAAGCTTTTGAAACTTGATTCTGTAACTGCCTTTGTTCTTCTCTATTCCTACTATCTCCCCTTCACCGAATGCTGGGTGGTACACCTTATCACCAATATTTTTCACAGTATCCTTATCAGTCTCAGTAATATTTGCCTGATCTACGATTCTGTCTGTGGCATCCTGCAGTTCTTTAGGTATTGCTCCAATTCTAATATAATTGTCCTCACCGATTTCCTTAAGAAATCTTGAAGGTAACTTCTGGCTACCATTTTGCGAATAGCCCTCACTATCAAGAAGGAACAGTCTTTTTTCGGCTCGAGTTATAGCAACATAACATAGCCTTCGTTCTTCTTCAAGCCCCAATTGCTTTCGCTCTTCAATTGTTTTAGAAGAGGGGAAAATCCCCTCTGAAAAACCTAAAACAAAAACGTTGGGAAATTCAAGACCCTTTGCTGAATGAATGGTCATAAGCTTAACCATGTCGGTATTTTCCTCTCCGTCGTCCTCACTCTGCAAGGATATATGGTTAATAAATTCCATAAGTGTAATATCCTCACCCAGATTCCTCTCGTACTCGGTGGCGATACGCTTAAACTCCGAAAGATTTTCAAACCTTTCCATATCACCAAGCTCGCGTATATATTTTTCATATCCGCTTTTGTCACATAATATTTCAACCACATCGGAAACTGTCATATAATCAAGATTTTCTTTTATATTTTCTATAGCATTAACAAAATCCTGAATTCCGCTATTTTTAAATGCAGGGTTATCAATATTACCTTTCAGAGTATCGTATAAAGAAGAATCATCCGTCTGCATCATCTGCAGACTTTGCAACTTAACCCGACCAAAACGACGACGGGGTTTATTGATTATACGTTTGAATGCCAAATCGTCATTAAATGCAACAAGTCGCAGATATGCCATAATATCTTGAATTTCCATACGCTGATAAAATTTAACACCACCAAAAATCTCGTATGGTATGCCACTCTCCGTAAATTTCTTCTCCACGATACGCGAAAGAAAGCCTGATCTGTAAAGCACTGCAAAATCCGAGAAACCACAATGGGTTTTCTTGCGTATATCCAGAATTATCTGTACTATTTTCTCTGCCTCGTCATACTCGTTTTTGGTGTGATAGTGGTACACGTCAGCCCCTAAATCACTTTTTGTAAACAAATCCTTCTTTAACCTGAACTCGTTTTTTTCAATCAACGTATTGGCACATTTCAAAATCTGTGGGGTTGAACGGTAATTTTGATTAAGAAAAACCGTTTTTGTAGGGATATGTGTTTTATCAAAATCCACAAGCAAATTAACGTTTGAGCCACGCCATTCATAGATATTTTGGTCGGGATCTCCCACTATCATAAGGTTTTTGTGTTTTTGGGAAAGCATATTTATCAGTTGCATTTCAGTTTTTGAGCTATCTTGAAACTCGTCAACCTGAATATAATTAAGCCTATCTTGCCATTTCACCAAAACATCCTCACAGCGCGAAAAAACATCAATGGTAAAATACAATAAATCATTAAAATCCATTGCGTAAATCTGCTTTTGGTGTTGTAAATATGCCTCTATAATCTGGTCGTCAAGGGTGTTGATTTCTTCAAGAATCTGCATCTTATCGGTGCAACACATTTTGGCAACATAATTCCGATTAAGTGTTTTGTAACGGGATATCTGCCTCACTATTTTTTCAAAACTGCCATGGTCAAGCTTAAGTTCAAATTTCTGATAAATCTCACCCAAAATTGCTTTTTGCTGTGTGTTATCAATAATCTGAAATTCTTTTGGGAAAAATATTTTTTCAACATCCTCCCTAAGTACCCTGACACAAAAGCCGTGATAAGTACATATAAGTGATGTATCATATTCCCCACCGATAAGTGCCCTGATTCTTCGTTTCATTTCCCCTGCGGCTTTATTGGTAAAAGTAACACAAAGTATATTGGATGAATCAATGCCGTACTCTTTCACAAGGTATGCATAACGCGAAACAAGAAGTTTTGTTTTTCCGCTTCCGGCACCTGCAATAACCCTGAGATATCCTTCTGTGCTTGTAACGGCTTCAAGCTGTTTTTCGTTCAATTTAAGCAAATAATCCATTGCACCTTTCACCTCAGGAGTATTTTATCACACCGCAAGTACCTAAAATGGTACATCAAACAACAAACCGACTTGCTAAAGAGTAAATCTCAAACAAGTCGGTTTTATTTATTTATATTTTTCAATAGCTTCGGTTAATGACTCTTTTATTTTTTCACGAAGTTCCAAAGGCTTCGTTATTTCAACAAAGCCTAAATACTGCTTTGCCCAATGTTCCATAGCAAGAACACTTGCTGTTAACTCTACCTTAACATTTACCTCATCACTTTCTGTAATTTTTATATCTCTTCCGAACCAATCAACTAT
>JAZNWI010000066.1:0-2975 GCA_045593305.1 Clostridia bacterium
TTCGTTTCTACCCATAGGCGAAACTTTTCCTTCGGCACGAGCAGACGGCTTCCAATTTTTAATGCAGGAAAGTCTTTCTCATGCATAAGTTCATAGGCAGTAGATGTCGCAACACCCAATGCCTTTGCGAGCATTTCTGCGTTCAAAAATAACGGCAGCTCGTCATACGATTTCACAATCGACTCCTTCATTTTGGTAAGACACCTCCTAACTTTTTTAAATTTTTTTGCAACAGAAGAAGAGGAAAAAGAAATACTGCTCTCAAAAAAGTGAGGGCAGTATTCATATTGCATTTTCAAAAGGTTTGTGATATAATTTTTACAAAGTGAGGTGGACCTTTATATGCGCAAATATAAAATCTATATGATGTCTGCAAGAAATATTATCAGCTACGCTGAGAAAGATTCTGACGGCATATACAAATTTAATTTACAGGCACGGGAAACAGAAAAATGTAAGGTGCCGACAGCAAGTCATGAGCAGGAAAGCAACGCATTGTTTTATCAAATAATGTGTCAGCTTCACGGAGATAATTTTGAGTTCCCCGAGGATATAAATTTAATAACCGACCTTGAGGATGTTATTTGCTACATAGATTTTGCAGGTATCTTTGACAGAAACGGAGAGCAGAAAAGATATTTTGAGAGACAGAAAAAAGCGAGGGATATGTTTAGGACTGATGGAATCAATTTAGACTTTGGCAGAGGTTCCATACCTTATGTTGCATTTGAACGATCCCAAAGTATGAGCAGGAATGCACGTCTTTCTTTCATTCGAAAGGATTTTTATGAAGATGTTCGCCGCCGTATAATGCTTGATATGAATATTGGAGAGTGTCAGCTTTCCAAGCTTTATGCATATAACGGTTTAATGCTTTCATCAGGAACTCGTATTGATGGCGTGGAAATTGACAAGCCTCACAGAGTTATTGTTGTAGAGAATAATAAATTACAGGCAAGTGCTAATGTTATTACCGTAGAAGATGATGGCAGTAATTCCAACATGCGCAAGTATCACAGAGTGGAAAGACACGAGCAGTTTACCGTCCTTGAATATGATGGTGAGGGACTGATTTCAAAAGACTATGCCAATGTAGTTGACAAAAAACTTTGTGGCAAATCAGTCCATACATCATTTCAGATTCGTATGCCATATGTTAAGGGTATGCTTCATAAGGTGGATTTTAAAGACCTTCTTACAAGTGCAGGGTTTGAATACATCATAGATATTTGGGGAGAGAAACATCCAATAAGCGATGTGGATATTATTCTGACTGAGAGCATGTTTAAAGGAAAAGGCTGGCTGAGCGAATCCAAAATGACATGGCAGGACTATTGGGATAAATTCAGAAAATACAACCATGCCCTGTATGTTACTAATGTCAGCAAATTGCAACCAGAAAAGTTTACCGAGCTAAACTATCAATTTTTAAATACGCTTTCTGTTAGGGCGGAAGAATTCAGGCCGAGTGATTTGCCGCTTAGTTGGGAGCAGAGTCTGGAGGAAGACACTCGCAACTGGCTCACTAAACAAACGGAACTTGAATACTATAATCTTTGTGCAAACAAAGAATACAGAAGACAATATTTCCTGAAAGAAAAGAATAGATTTTTCTGGAATAAGAAAACAAAATCAAGTCATCTTGCGGATATTTTAGAAATAAATCCTTTGTTTATAAACGAATCTATATATGCAAAGGAGCTTGAGGACAGAGCCGAAAGCATTTTAAAAGATTATTCTCTCGGCACACTGCTTGTTGCCGGAGACAGCAGATACTTATCTGCTGATTTATTAAGGTTGTTATCTATAATCCCAATGACAAGAAAATCCAAACTTACAGAAAGCGAAAAGAAATTTTACGCCACTCTCATGAGTGATCGTTTCCCCGAACAGTCCTTCTATGCTCCGAAGGCGGCATTTGAAGCAGATACATTATGTACGCTTCTTCGTAATCCGCATATTGCTCGAAACGAGGAAATTATCCTTAAGCTTATGAATGACATCAAGAAAATGCGAGACCATTATTTAGGACACCTCAGCGATGTTGTTATGGTGGATTCAGAAATGTTTGCCGCAGAAAGACTTGGCGGTGCAGATTATGACGGTGATATGATAAAAACCATTTCCGATCCTATTGTTAATATATGTGTACAGAGAAACTATGAATTTGAAGGTTCTTTTGAAGACAGAAACAATATGCCCTTTTTGAAAATTCCGTCAGCCGAGCCTTTGATAAGCGATGCAAATGATTGGAAAGCAAGATTTGAAACAGTAAAAAATACATTCTCATCACGGGTAGGTCAGATTTCCAATGCAGCATTTGACCGTAGTGTTATTGCATATAACGAAAACTCTACCAGTGAGGAACGGAAAAAATGCCGTGAAGAGGCTGAGACACTTGCAATTTTAACGGGACTTGAAATTGATTCTGCCAAAACCGGAATTAAACCTGATTTATCGGAATATTTGGGAAAATCGAAAAGACAGAGAAGCATTTTCTTAACTTATAAGAGACTTCTTGAAAGTGTTAACAAAGGCGCAACCGGGGCAAAAGATAAATTAAAGAAATTCTTTGAAAATACAAATTGGGATGAAATTGATTCCAATGTAGAAAAACTTCCGTACTATGCAAAAATGCTCAAAGAGGGAATTCCTAAAATTAAAGCCGCGACGATTCCGGACAATAAACTTTTCAATTTTGCTATAGATGATAATTGGAAGGAAAAACTTGATACAGGTATTTTAGATGCTGTCAGCACCCTAATTTCGGAATATGATGAGGTGTTAAGGAGAATCAGGGTAAGCCGTGCTGATATACAGACAAAAAAAAGGTACAAGGATATTGACAGAATTTTATTCTCACAAGGCAAGGATGAAGATTTTGATGCAGATGTCTTGTATGCAGAATTTTCTAAAATAAGCGATGAGCATTTGCAGAAAATTCACGAGGCTATGATTGAGCAGAATTGGCATCT
>JAZNWI010000067.1:0-4419 GCA_045593305.1 Clostridia bacterium
GCATACTTTACACCATAAGGTTTAAAAAGATAAATCGGTCTCGGACACTTTGAATACTCATAGGGATTACAACCAAACTCCTGATAGAATGCTCTTTGATACCCATCTACACTTTTAAACCCGGCATCCAAAGCAACATCTAACACTTTAACCGTTTCATCCCTAAGTCTTAATGCGGATTTTGATAGTCGTAATCTTCTGATATATAGAGCAGGTGTCATGTCCAGGAATTGAACAAATAACCGATAGGAATACCACGGAGAAAACATTGATACCCGAGCCAAATCCGCCATGGTAATATCCTTCTCAATATTCATTTGAATATAATCCTGCATCCTTTGTACCGCTTCAATGTGTTCTATCACCTCATTACCTCCTTGCAAAAACAGTATACAACACAGAAAGAAATAGTTTCTCGACTTTTTTTGCCATAATTTTTAATAAAGACCTTCTACGATTTTCATCGCTAGAAGGGAGCGATATCTCGGGTGTAAGATTCATCCCTTTACACATTTATTATATGTTTAAACTTACCGCTATTTGGATTCTGCTTCGGCACTTCCTCTGACAGCATGATGGTGACATGTTCTATATTTTGAGTTGCTAAGAATTTCACCAAGCATGCTTTAGCATCCTGAAATGCCTCTTCTTTACTTACGCCTTCTCTTTCTTCAATACGAAGTTCCAGTCTGTTTTCCGGATATACAAGCATCTGAAAACGGCGGAGACTGTGTACTTCTTTCAGTACCGCATAAAACGATAACGGTGCAACCTTTATCTCTTTTCCTTCTTGAGTAAATGTTGTAACGTCGTCTGTTCTTCCTTCCAGTTCCAGCCACGGTGCAGTATTACCACACTCACAGGGCTCATGATGCATAATCACCCTGTCCGTCACCTCATAACGGATATAAGGCTGTGTATAATTGTAAAGATTGGTCAGATATATTTTATCAGACTGCACACCATCCGGCACAGGATTTCCTTCTGCATCTACCGGTTCCACAATCAGCCAGTCGTCATTCACATGGAAATGTTGCTTCCTGCATTCACACGCAACAGTTCCACCCTCTGTACAGGAATACGAAGTCTGGACATAACAATGAAAAGTTTCGGCCAGCCTATTCCTTAAGTTGTCCGATAAATATTCTCCACCGGTCATGATAATCACTGGGGAAATATGCAACCTTCCTTCTTTTACCTCATCAATCAAAAGTTCCAGATTAGAGGGATATCCTCCTAACATACCCGGTTGAAATTCATTCAATTGCCGCACAATTTCTGCAATAGGATACAAGGCACTGGATACCGCAAGCTGTTTCTTTTTCCAGGGCATACTTCTTAATCTGGAACGGATACTGCTGTTTCCCAAGTAGAAACCTTCATCTGCAAAAACTCCAATACTCTTTCCGCCCCTTTTCATAAACGCAAGTAAATCCTCTTTTCTTGCATAGCTGCGACAAGCACAAATTCCTCCCATCACATTGTTGGCAGTGTTATCATAAACAGAAACCAATGGATTTCCTGTAGAACCGGAAGTGGTAAACACTAAATACCTCTTCTTTAGTTTACGACCAATGTTGTCTTTATCCTCCATAAATTTCTCTACTTCTTCCAGCGTTAACCCCCTGTCACAAACCCAATCGTTCCAGTTTTCCATTAGACTTTTTTTGTCTGTCTGTGGCAAATCTGTCAAACTAAAATCCTGAGGCACATTCTGATAAAGTTTCATGTAGTAAGGACTATTCTTTCTTGCATATTCTACGATTTCTTCCAATCGTTTTTTCCGAGTCTCTTGCTTTTTCTCCAAGCTCATCTTTTCATAATCCTTACAAAGCTTCATCGCTTTAAAAATTCCAATTTTCTTCATGTTTCCTCCTTATCTGCAAATTCCGTATAACATCACGTCCAGATACGCTTTTAATTCCTCTTTGATTTTTTCACTGTTTTCAAAAAACTCATCCGGCGCCTGTTGATACTGCACTAAATATTTGTTCAACACGGCATTGATATAGATATGCAGTCCTTCTACGGTTATCTGACTACTCTCTTCGATTTTAAAATCCAGTGTAGCAACCGCTCTTCTTAATGTTTGCACCGATTCTGCCTGTACACCCGCCAAGTATCTTCTAATAATCTCTGCTTTCTCCTGTGCGATTTCTACAGACGCATCACGGGATGCCATATTCACCATATGCATCTCATCTTTATATCGCATGCATACAGATATTTTTCGGTTTATACTTGCAAACAGAATTTCATAAAAATCATTTCCTTGCACCACATCTACTTTTGCAGTTAAGCGCTCCAACGACTTTTCTAAACAATACAGATAGTACCCTTTCTTAGAGCCAAAATAGTGAAATAAAATACCTTTTGAAATATGACATTTTTGAGTGATAATATCTGTACTTACATCCTTATAAGATTTCTGTGAAAATTCTTTTATCCCGGTCAATAAAATATATTCTTTTTTATCTTTTGGTAGCTTTTCAAACGTTTCAAATGACATAAATCCTCCGTAACTGTTTCCACAACATTGACTAGCGAGTCAATACACCTGTACAAAGAATATCACTCATTGACTAACAAGTCAACTATAGATGCTATTGCTTTTTCCTTAGAACGATAGCGATAAAGTTTAAATATTTACACGCACCTGCTTCAATGGCTTTTCTGTCGTTTACAGCATATTCGTTGTCGCACTGTATCCAATCATTCCAACATTCCTCGTTACTTTCCATTTCGTAAATAGAAACAATCTCGCTGTATTTGGATTTTGAAATAATGCTTTCCCAATATTTTATGTCATGGATATAGTCTAACTGTTCAGGAGTCCATGACAGTAACAATTCTTGGGGTATATTGTTATGACAGTCTTTTTTCATTCCCGGTACGACAATATAAACATAACCCCCTACCTTAACAAAGGGCAGAAGTTTTTCATCTAAATAGTGAGCATCTCTTCCGAAATAATTATATGAATCCGTACTAACAACTGCATCGAAGAATTCATTATCATATGTTAAGTCTGTAGCGTCGGCTTTTACCGCAATAATCTCCTGCTCTGTTAGTCCCATTTCGGCAAAGAATTTTTGGTTTTCTTGTGCCTCACTCCACAGATCTGTCGCATAAACCTTAAAGCCATATTCTTTTGCTAAAAACACAGAAGTGATTCCTTGACCACTACCCAAATCCATCACAATAGCACCTTTTTTAATGCTATTGTCTTTCATCAGTTCTTCTTCCAATTTTAGAGGGTTAGGACCCATAATTTTTTGGTTTACGATAGAAACATTGTATTTTTCTGTTTTGGTATATTTCATTTCAAACATTCTCCTAACAAATTCAAGCATTTCAAACGGTTCGACATACTGGAATTTGTCGAATTATATCAAAAATTAGAATCTGTGCCTGCGATAAAATAATATACGCAACCTTTAGTTGATACGGGTAAATACTGGATTTCTTATCAAAATAGATGCTCCATGAAAATCGCTTTCATTTCTACCACCATAACAAATATTATTTCCAAAACAGAAATGGCATGTTTGGGAGACCACTTCTGCTTCCATGAAGCAATCACTGATTATTGCGTTATTACAAAATCCAATTCCGATTTCAGCCAGTTGCATATTAACGCTATTTTTCATATCGCTTTCCGTCATCTTTTTGTATTCATCTACAAGCAAATCTCCTTTCGGAGAATTTGCCTTTATTGATTGTATTTTACCATTCTTGATAACAAAAGCTATTTTTTCATCAATTTTTTTGAAAAACAGTGCACCATCAACCACAATAATACCATTAATAGATTCTTCTATTGGCGCAGTACAAACCTCAAAGTCCAGGGGAATCCATTTTCTGGATTCAAAAGTTAAATCTGTGCCACCGGAAGATGTAATCCTGTATTTTTGATTGTCTTTCATTTCAGAAATCATTTTTTCTTGTTCTATTGCGATATTATCAGCACTTTCCGAAAAAATTCTACATAAACTTTCTTTAGGAAATACTAATACTTTTGACGCACTATTAGGAATTACCGGTTCGCCGTTGCTAAAGTCAAGATGTTCAAATAATCTATACTTTACATATGATATTGGCTCAGCAAGAAGCAAGACTACTGTCGAAGATGAAAACTCAAAAATTTCTTTTACATCTTCAGGATTATAACATTCAAAATATACAATTTCTTTTTTATCATGATACTTTTTTATAGCTTTAGCGATTTCATCATATGCCTTATCAACCACAAGTAAAAGGGCATCCTCGTTATAGTTAAAGTATTTGATTATATTTAAAGCAATCGTATTGTACATAATTCACCTCGTCAAATTCATCTGCCTTTCCATTTTAACACACAAGCACACCAACTAACAATCTGTATCAACATTACACTGCTTTTTCCAAACTAACCTTTCT
>JAZNWI010000068.1:0-3036 GCA_045593305.1 Clostridia bacterium
TGTTATTCACCTGTCGCATATTTTCCGTCAGGCACAGGAAAGCCTTATCGTTACGAATGCCCACTAAATAGACCGCGGTGAAATGCCAGATTTAGATGTTCACGATAAAGACTTTTTTCTGCTTTCAAGACCAAGCAGTGAATCGGTTTGTGCTACGGTTATTGACCTTTATAAAACGAGCCTTCCTGCAAGTTACTCCGTTAATCCTATGGCATCAATACAAGTGCTTTCACCATCAAAAAAAGGTGTGGCAGGAACAGTCAATTTAAACCATGAACTTCAGTTTGCTTTAAACCCGCCAAGTATTCTAAAGCAGGAATACGCCTATGGAAATACACTTTTCAGAGTCGGCGACAAGGTTATGCAGATTAAGAACGATTACGATATAATCTGGACAAAACCTACCGGCGAAACAGGAAGTGGTATCTTTAACGGAGACATGGGAATTATTGAAAGTATTTCTGTAAAAGACAGGGTTATGACGGTTATTTTTGATGATGAGCGTGAATGTGAATACACATTTTCCGACCTTGATAAATTAGACCTTGCATACGCTGTTACCGTTCATAAAAGTCAGGGTAGCGAGTTCCCTATTATAGTTATGCCGGTCTGCCGTTTTGCACCAATGCTTATGTGCCGAAATCTTTTATACACTGCTGTAACCCGTGCCAAAAGCATCGTGGTTTTAGTGGGAAGCAAGGATGCTATACAAACTATGATTAATAACAACGATGAGAAAAAACGATTTACAGGGCTTTGCCAAAAACTTAAAGCTATATCTTTATTTACACTAACAGGAGAAGACAAATGAAAAACAAATTACCATCACTTTTTATACTTTCCGCAGCGTTTTTGTGGGGACTTACCGGAATTTTTGTCCGCAATTTAAATACTGCAGGACTTGACAACATGCAGCTTCTGTTTTTCAGAAGTTTTGTGACTTGCATTACACTTTTTGTATATCTTTTTATTACAGACAGAAGCAAGCTTAAAATTGTCCTTAAAGATATCTGGATTTTTATCGGCACAGGTGTTTTAAGCTTTACCTTATTTGGTATTTGTTACTTTTACACCATTGCCAATGCTTCAATGTCACTTGCTGCAATGCTTCTTTACACATCACCGTTTTTTGTTATGATAATGTCGGCAATATTTTTCCGCGAAAAAATAACGGCTGCCAAGATTTTTGCTCTTTTGACAGCCGCTATTGGTTGCGTTATGATTTGCGGTACCGATAAAAATACCACTGTTTCGCCATTTATTATTTTTACCGGTCTTTCTTCCGGTTTTTGCTATGCTCTATATAGCATTTTCGGACGGGTTGCACTTAAAAAATATTCATCGGCGACAGTTACGGTTTATACCTTTTTCTTTGCCGCTATTGCAAGTATGTTTTTAACAGATTTTTCTGTAATTAAAACGGTAGCTTTAGAAGCTCCTAGTACCATTTTACTTGCCGTTTTATTTGCCTACATAAGTGCGTTTTTTCCGTATATTTTATACACTCAAGGTCTTAAAAACACCGAATCAGGAAAAGCTGCCGTAATGGCAACATTTGAAGCAGTCGTTGCCTCTGTTGCAGGGATTTTAGTCTTTGGCGAAAACCTTACAGCTATTGCAACATGCGGTATAGCATTAGTTCTTTTTTCGGTATTCCTTTTGAACAGGAAATGATTACCTGGAAAGCACATCCAGCGCTTTTTTAAGCTGGGTGTCACCAGTATTACCGTTTTGAGTATTTAACTCAACGGTAATATCAGGCTCAATGCCTATTTCATGAATACATACTCCACTAGGAGTAAAATATCTTGCGGTTGTAATCGACATTCCGGAGCCGTCAGAGAATGGGAATACCCCTTGGACTATTCCCTTTCCGTAGGTTTTTGTGCCGATAACAGTCGCTTTTTTATGGTCTTTTAACGCACCGGTTAAAACTTCTGATGCTGATGCACTTCCACCGTTTACCAAAACCACGATAGGAATATCAAGCTCCTCTTTATCAGAGTAAATGAACTCCTGCTTTCCGTACTTATCCTCTGTATATGTTATAACGCCTTTCGGCAAAATTGCATCTGCGATATTACACACAACCCTTAAATCCCCGCCAGGATTATCTCGAAGGTCAATTATCATCTTTTCCATGCCCGCTTCTTTTAATCCGAGCAGATTCTCCACAAACTCGTCATAGGTATCTTTTTCTGTTCGCTCAAGCTTACTTTCAAAACCGGTTATTTTTATATAACCGATGTTGTTTTTGAGCATTTTTGATTCAACACTCTGTTTTGTTATCTTTTCACGGGTAACTGTTACATCAAATTGACCCTTTCCTTCACGATCTATTGTAAGGACAAAAGTTGTTCCCTCTTCTCCGTTCTTTACATACATAGTTGCTTCGGTCAAACGACTTGCCTCATATTTTTCGCCATCGATTGCCACGATTTTATCGCCGCTCATAAGGCCTGCTTTATCAGCAGGTGCTCCCTTAACCGTTGACACAATTGTAATCTCGTTTTTCTCAATATCAGCACCAAGCATTGCCCCCATTCCCACATAGCTGGACATAATATTGTCCTTATATGCACTGAACTCCTCCTTTGGAAAATAGGCTGTGTATGGGTCTTCCACTGATGCCGCCATTGCCATCGCCGCATAGTCTGCAACCTTTTCCTCATCTACTTCAAATAGCGAGTACTCCGAAAGCATTTCCTTTACAATGGATATCTTTTCTATTGATTCTCCTTGCAGTATGCCTGAAATAAAGCTACTTGCAGTTGTTGTTACGAAAAAAGTAATAAGTGCTGTTATTATTATGGTAAATATCTTGCTTCTTTTATTTTCCATAAAACCCTCCAAATGTCATGTGGTTTATTATATGCAAAAAATTCCTGCAATATTATAAGGGCGACCTATGCCGCCCTTATTTGTCATTTACAGAAAGTTTGCCGGATTCTGTGCAACACCATTCACTTTTACTTCAAAGTGAAGATGGTTTCCTGTTGAGTTACCGGTTGAGCCAACCCTTGCAATAGTCTGACC
>JAZNWI010000069.1:0-1787 GCA_045593305.1 Clostridia bacterium
TCTCTCAAATCAGAAAATGACGAACTTCGCAAAGCCCTCAGCGAACTTGAGGAAGAGGCTTCAACCTTACGTTTCAAAGTGGAAACTGCAAGAATAAAGCTTGCTGAAGCAGAGAAAAAACTATCAAAGTAAAAGACGGAATATTGAAGTGAACCCCAAAGATTAGACAAAATTAAATATTAAATTGCTTGTGAATGAGTTCGGTATTGTACCGGACTCATTCCTTTTAGTTTTAAGGAAATTCTTTCGTTGTTGTAGTAATGAATATATTTCTTTAATTCATCAATGAAAGCGTTAACGCTTTCAAATTTTTCGCCGTAGAACATTTCAACTTTAAGTCTGCCAAAGAAATTCTCCATAGCGCCGTTATCCATACAGTTACCTTTGCGTGACATACTTTGTGTAATATTATGTTCTGCTAATAGGCGTTGGTATTCGGCATGTTGGTACTGCCAACCTTGGTCTGAGTGAAATATTGGTGTTGCATCAGCAGGAAGTTTTTCAAACAAACCATCTAACATTTCTCGTATTTGCCATAAGTTAGGACTTGTTGAAATTGAATAAGATACAATCTCATTGTTGAATAAATCTAAAACTGGCGAAAGATATACTTTCTCATCACAAACATTAAATTGTGTAACATCAGTTGTTATCTTTTGAAATGGTTTTTCCGCATAGAAATCTCTTTTTAGTAAATTGTCAGCAACCTTGCCAACAGTTCCTTTGTATGAATGGTATTTATCGTTTTTGCGTTGTTTACCTTTCAAACCGAGTTGTTTCATTAGTTTTTGTACGGTTTTGTGGTTAATTACATAACCCTTGTTACGCAAAACGATTGTAATTCTACGGTATCCATATCTACCTTTATTGGAATTGTAGATATCTACAATTTCTTGCTTTTCATATTCGTACTTATCCGTATCCTGATGTTTTAGATAGTAATAGAACGTGCTGCGAGCAAGTCCAGATAATTTCAATAAATCTTTCAGCGGATATTTTTGCCTTAGTTCAGAGATTATTTTTGCTTTTTGCCGTTCTCTCGCTCTTCCGCAAGAACTAAGGCACTCAGTTTTTTTAAATATTCTATCTCCATACGAAGTCTTTGGTTTTCGGCTATTAGATCTTCTTCGACCTTTTTATCTAACTTAGGTGCTCTTCCTTTCCTTGTTCCACTAGCGGCACAAGCTCTGCCTCGTCTTTCTTTCATTAAGCCTTCGGCTCCTTCTTCTAGGTATATGCGTTCCCACCGATGCAACGTATCTATTGCTCCTCCATATGAATTGTTTACCATTTCATACTTTCGTGCAGTTTCTCGATATCCCAAATGGTGTTCTCGCATATCCATTATAACACCCATTTTGAATTCTACACTATAAACCTTATTTTTTCTTCCTGTTTTACCCATAAAAAATATGCACCTCCAAAAGTGTCTAACTTTTGGGGTGCATATCATTGCAACGAGTCTTCTCTTTCTTTTTGTCTGTTAAGTGATATGCTGACTATCGTCAGCGTGATATTTTCTTTTGAAAATTCCTCGCCTATGGCGAGATATTTCAAAACAAAGTGATATTCTATTCGCCCGTGAATTTGCGAAGCAAATAACACTCGGCGGAAAGCCGAATATCACTGCGTAGCAATATCACTCGCCGTAGGCGAATAGAGTTGCGTGATACTCCGCTTGGAGTATCACGCTATATAGCGTCCTTGTTTTATATTTAGAGTTTTTTAAGGTCTTGTGTGAGTTTTAGTGAAAGCTTTTTGTATTCAGGGATAAAGGTTTTAAGCAT
>JAZNWI010000070.1:0-8514 GCA_045593305.1 Clostridia bacterium
GTAAGAGCCGTTGTTAACGGTAATACAAAGTCTGTTAACGTTTGTACCCGTTGCCTACGTTCAGGAAAGGTTACACGCGCAGTTTGATTTTTTTGGAATCTGGCAGAGGAATTTTGTTCCTCTGTTTTTTTCTTGCAAAAAAGTTTTGAAATTTCAATATTTCTTTTGCTTTTTTTAAAGATATATGTTATACTGTATTTAGATTTTAAATTCGGTTTTTTTGTGTTGCGCTAAAATATGTGCACACATTCCTATATTACTACAGCCAAGGAGAGTGAAATCGTGGAGAAATTGCTGATAAGAGGCGGTAATCCCCTAAAAGGCAAAATAGCTATTTCCGGCGCAAAAAATGCTGCCGTTGCTATTATTCCTGCTTGTATATTGATAAACGATAAATGCAGACTTGAAAATCTTCCTGATATAAAAGACGTTGCTCTATTTTTAGATATACTTCGTGATTTGGGCGCAAAAATTGATGTTATTGACAAAAACACTGTGGAAATTGATTGCAGTGACATTGATTCCTTTGAGCCTAATGATGTTCTTACTCGAAAAATGCGTGGCTCATCTTACCTTATGGGCGCGCTACTTGGTCGTTTCAAAAAGTGTATTGTTCCATGCCCTGGTGGCTGTGATTTCGGAACAAGACCTATCGACCAGCATATCAAAGGCTTTGAAGCATTGGGTGCTGAATGTAACATCCGTTATGCCAAGGTTGAGGCAGAGGCAGAGGAGCTTTTGGGTGCACATGTCTATTTTGATGTCACATCCGTTGGAGCAACTGTTAATGTTATGCTTGCAGCCGTTCGTGCAAAAGGTGTTTCCATTCTGGAAAATGCCGCAAAAGAGCCACATATCGTTGACCTTGCCAACTTCTTAAATGCAATGGGTGCTAAAATCCGTGGTGCAGGTACTGATACAATTAAAATCACAGGTGTTGAAAAGCTTCACGGCGGTGTTCACTCAATCATCCCTGACCAGATTGAAGCAGGTACATTTATGATTGCAGCAGCGGCTACCCGCGGCGATGTTACTATTGAGAACGTAATTCCAAGACACTTAGAGTGTATAAGTGCAAAACTTATTGAATCAGGTATTTGCGTTGAAGAATTTGACGATAGTGTTCGTGTTTATGTTGATAATCGCAAAAAGCTTAAGAAAATAAACTTTATTGCTCTTCCATACCCTGGATACCCAACAGATATGCAGCCACAGCTTGTTACATATCTTTCAACAATCCAAGGGACAAGTACTGCCCGTGAAGGCGTATGGGATGACCGTTTCCGCTATGTGGGTGAGCTTAAGAGAATGGGGGCTGACATCACGGTTGAGGGCAAGCTTGCTATTATAAACGGAGTTGACCACTTAATGGGTACAACTGTTCATGCAACCGACCTTCGTGGCGGTGCAGCTATGATTATAGCAGGTCTTATGGCAGACGGAACAACAGAAATTGTGGATATCCACCACATCGACCGTGGCTATGAGAATTTTGAAGAGAAGTTTGCAGCTCTTGGCGCATATATCAAGAGAGTTTTATACACAGAATAAAGGTGAATTTATGTTTTTATCCTTAGTAAGCGGTTCTTCAGGCAACTGTTCTCTTATTTCTGATGGAAAAACTACACTTTTAGTAGACTGCGGGCTTTCTGCAAAAAAACTTGAAGAAGCACTTTTAAAGGCAAAGGTTAATCCTTATGACATTTCCGCTATGCTCATAACCCACGAGCATAGCGACCATATAAAAGGAGCAGGCATTGTATCGCGAAAATATAACCTGCCTGTTTTTGCTACCCTGAAGACACACGAATATATGGACCTTGGAAAAATTGATAACAGTAATATTAAATATATTACACCCAATATCGATTTTGAAGTAGGTACAATAGGAGTGCGTCCTTTTTCTATTCCCCACGACGCTGCGGACCCCGTGGGATACAATTTCTTCATGAGTGATAAAAAGTTGTCCCTTGCTACTGATATTGGTAAAATGACAGATGATTTACTTGAAAGCCTAAAAGGCAGTCTTGCCGTTCTTTTGGAATCAAATCACGATGTTGATATGCTTAAAAATGGAAGATACCCTGCTATTTTAAAGCGCAGAATTTTAAGTGATATAGGTCATTTATCAAATATTGATGCGGCAAAAACTGTTCTTTCCCTTATAGAGTCCGGCACAAAACACATAATGCTCGGGCATTTATCGAATGAGAACAACACCCCAACCGCAGCTTATATGACTACAAAACAGTATCTTGAGGAAAACGGCGTTATTTTAGATAAAGATGCAACCCTTTCTGTTGCAGCAAGATTTGAGGTGTCATGCTTTAGATGAATATTAGTGTAGTTTGTGTAGGAAAAATAAAAGAGAAGTTTTTTACTGATGCTATATCAGAATATTTAAAGCGACTTTCCCGGTTTGCAAAAACATCCGTAATTGAAGTTCGTGATGAAAAGATACCTGAAAATGCATCACAAAAAGAGTGTGATATGGTTTTGGAAAAGGAAGCAGAGTCCATCCTTTCAAAAATCCCTAAAAACAGCTATGTTGTAACCCTTTGTATTGAGGGAGACCAGCTTTCAAGCCCTGCTCTTGCTGATAAGATTAAGTACTTGTCAATGGAGCATAGCCACATAACTTTCATAATCGGTGGCTCTTTAGGGCTTCATAATAAAGTAAAAGAACTTTCAGGACTTCGATTAAGCTTTGGGAAAATAACACTCCCCCACCAGCTTATGAGGGTTGTTCTTTTAGAACAAATCTATAGAAGCTTTAAAATACTTGCAAATGAAAGCTATCATAAATAGGCTATCTGCTCCGGCAATTGCCGGAGCTTTTAAACCACTGAATTTTTGAGGTGATATTATTGAAAAAATTTACTGTTACCGGCATGTCCTGTGCCGCATGCTCTTCAAGCGTTGAAAAGGCTGTTTCGGAGCTTTCCGGAGTTACGGAATGCTCTGTTAACCTGCTTACAAATTCTATGAATGTAGATGGAACTGCTACCGATTCCGAGATTATAGCAGCTGTTGAAAATGCCGGCTATGGTGCAACCTCTGTTTCCGGCAAAAAGCAAAACAGCTCTTCAAAAACACTTCCTGATGATGAGTCTAAACTTCTTATTAAGAGGCTTTTGCTTTCTGTATTATTTTTAATAGTACTTATGTACTTTTCAATGGGTGCTGTTATGTGGGGATTTCCCCTACCTGTATTCTTTGACCAAAACCCTATGGCAATTGCTCTTTTAGAGCTGCTTCTTACCATCTGCGTGATGATTATTAACAAGAAGTTTTTTATTAGCGGTTTTCGCGGGATTATAAACCGCTCACCTAATATGGATACCTTGGTGGCACTGGGGTCAGGAGTGTCCTTTATATACAGCATCTGGCTTATGTTTAAAATGACCGCATCCCCTAGCCATGCAGGGCATATTCTTCATGGACTATACTTTGAAAGTGCGGCTATGATTCTGGCACTAATCACCGTAGGAAAATTTTTAGAGGCACGCTCAAAAGGTAAGACTACAAATGCACTAAAAAGTCTTATGGAGCTTGCTCCTGATACAGCCTTAGTTATAAAAGACGGCATCGAAACCGAAATTCCTGCCTCCGAGCTTAATCTTGGCGATATATTCCTTGTTAAGCCCGGTTCAAATATTCCTTGCGACGGCGTTATTATAGAAGGTCACTCCGCGGTGAATGAAGCCGCAATAACCGGTGAATCTATCCCGGTTGATAAAGAAACCGGTGATAGTGTTATTTCTGCAACCACTAATATTTCAGGCTTTATAAAGTGTAAAGCCACCCGTGTTGGTGAAGATACAACTCTTTCAAAAATCATTGAAATGGTTTCAGACGCAGCAGGTTCAAAGGCGCCAATTGCCAAGATTGCCGACAAAGTTTCGGGAATATTTGTTCCATCTGTTATCGGGATTTCAATTGTCACTTTTATTATATGGCTTGTAATCGGTGCAGAGTTTTCTGAGGCTCTCACACATGGAATTTCCGTACTTGTTATAAGTTGCCCGTGTGCTTTGGGACTTGCAACTCCTGTTTCAATTATGGTTTCAAGCGGAGTTGGGGCTAAAAACGGTATTTTATTTAAAACTGCCGCCGCTTTGGAGGAAACCGGCAGAACGGAAATTATTGCTCTTGATAAAACCGGCACAATAACCGAGGGTATGCCAAAAGTCACCGACATTATCCCTGAAAACATTGATGCTAAAGAATTTTTAAAGCTTGCTTATTCCCTTGAAGCAAAAAGCGAGCATCCTCTTGCAAAAGCTATTGTCACAAAGGCCAGGGAAGATAATATAACTTTACTTGACACAGAAGACTTTGAAGCACTTGCCGGAAATGGTGCTATTTCCACAATAGGTGAATCAAAAATTTTGGGTGGAAATCTTAAATTTGTTTCTCAAAAAGCCGAAATTTCTGACAGTTTGAAAGCACAGGCGGAAAACCTTTCTGAAAACGGAAAAACACCTCTGTTTTTTGCAAAAGACAATAAATGCCTAGGTATAATTGCCGTTTCAGACAGTATTAAAGCTGATAGTGCAGAAGCAATCAGGCAACTTAAAAATATGGGACTTACCGTTGTAATGCTGACCGGTGACAACAAGCGTACCGCTGAAGCCGTGAAAGCTCAGGTAGGCGTAGACGAAGTTATTGCCGACCTTCTGCCTGATGGAAAGCTAAATGCCATAGCCACCTTGAAAAAGCGTGGCAAGGTTATAATGGTTGGTGACGGCATCAACGATGCTCCGGCACTTACTTCTGCCGATATCGGCATTGCCATAGGTCAGGGAACTGATGTTGCAATAGAGGCAGCAGATATTGTCCTAGTAAACAGTAAGCTTTCAGATGTTGCGGCAAGCTTAAGACTCAGCCGTTATACCCTTAGAAATATTCGCGAAAACTTGTTCTGGGCATTTATTTACAACATTATCGGCATCCCTCTTGCTGCAGGTGTGTTCACAGGCCTTGGTATTAGTCTGACACCTATGTTTGGTGCTGCCGCTATGAGTTTATCAAGTTTTTGCGTTGTTTCAAATGCACTCAGGATAAATTTATTTGATATTAAAAATCCTAAACGTGATAGAAAAACAAGAAAAAAGGAGAAGAAAACTATGGAAAAGGTTGTTAAAATCGAGGGCATGATGTGCCCACATTGCGAGGCAAGGGTTAAAAAGATTTTAGAAGAGCTTGATGGTGTTGAAAGTGCAGTAACAAGCCATACAGAAGGTACTGCAGTATTAACCCTTTCAAAGGATGTTAAGGATGATACTCTTAAATCAGTAATTGAAGATGCTGGTTACAAGTTCATAGACTAATTAAAACAACCGGAAATTCCGGTTGTTTTTTCTTTCCGTCATAAAGCCTTGGTGATTTGAATAGGCTTTTATAAAGGACGGTGTTACTTAAAGTGAAAAAACTTACAGCATTTATTCTGGCTTTAACCTTTTCTGTTTCGGCTATGCCCTCTTTCGCAGAATCTCTTACTCCCGAAGTAAAGTCATCAATTTTAATGGAGGCTTCAACAGGCAATATTCTATATGAACAAAATGCGGATGAGCATTTGCCGATTGCCAGCGTTACCAAAATTATGACTATGCTGATTATTATGGAGCGAATTGACAGCGGAGCTTTAAAATTTGAGGATATGGTAACCGTCAGCGAAAACGCCATGAGCTATGGTGGGTCTACTATGTTTTTGGAAGCCGGTGAGCAACTCAGCGTTCATGATATGATGAAAGGCATCGCCGTTGCCAGTGCAAATGACGGATGCGTCTGTATGGCGGAACATATTGCAGGAAGCGAAACTGCTTTTGTTGAAATGATGAATAATCGTGCAAAAGAGCTTGGCATGAATGATACTGTTTTTCTTAACACAAACGGCCTTGATGCTGATGGTCAATATTCCACAGCACGAGATGTGGCTGTGATGTCACGGGAGCTTATAAAGCACGAAAGGGTGCTTGATTATACAAAAATATGGACTGATTCTCTTCGTGATGGAAAGTTTGAGCTTGCCAACACTAACCGGCTTATCCGTTTTTATAACGGTGCAACAGGTCTTAAAACAGGTTCCACCTCAAAAGCGGGTTGCTGTCTTAGTGCAACTGCAGAGCGTGATGGTATGAGCCTTATTGCCGTTGTTTTGGGTGCACCTGACACAAAGTCCCGCTTTGGTTCTGCCTCCACACTTTTGAATTACGGATTTTCGGGATACAGCGTAAAAAAACAGGTAGAAAAAGGCGAGCCTACCGGTCTTGTTACAGTTTCTAAAGGAATACAAAAAGAGGTGCAAACCGAGGCAAACGACGGATTTTCGATCCTATCACCAAAGGCAAATCCGCGAAATATAGAAAAAAGTGTAATACTTTCCGACACTATTATCGCTCCAATTAAAAAGGGCGATAAAGTTGGTGAAATTGTTTTTTCTGAAAACGGTAATTCTCTGTTCTCCGTCGATATAGTAGCATCCAGCGACGTAGAAAAGAAAGGATTTCATCTTGTCCTTACCGATGTATTACACGCTCTTTTATTAGCATGATAAACTGCCCTCACGGGTTTGTGTTCTCAAATATCAAAACAAAAAAATCGGAACAAGCTTGACTTGTTCCGATGTGGTAGGGGTGGAAGGACTCCTTTTCTGCGGAAAAGCCGGCTCGTGGCTCTTTCGTGCCACCGGCACGAAATTCACTACCTCTCGCTTCGAGTCCTTATTATTACCAAAATAAAAAACCACCCTGTCGGGTGGATTTTCATTTTGGCAGGGGTAGAAGGACTCGAACCCTCAAGAACGGTTTTGGAGAATGTACAAGCCGTTCTTGTTTTTTGAGTAAAATCAATGGCTATCATATTGTAGTCAATGGGATTGTCGACGATATGACGACTTTAGTGAAAGAATATATTTATTATTCAAATAAAGCACTTAAATCTAACTCGTTTTCCTTTTGTTTTTGTATTAGACTGTCTTTTAGATTTGCCAAAATCTTTATTTTATCACCTACCCAGGTGTCTTTAAAAACTTTGTATGCTTCGTTACAATCAATTATAGCTGAAGTTTTTAACATTTCACCTTCTGCATAATTTTTCTTCTCTTTTAATATCGAAAATAGTTCGTTTGTTGCTTTTGCTCTTTTTTCGTCAAGAGAACGGTCCCAATAAATATTTGCAAAAAAATATATAAAATCTAATACTTTACTATTTGCAGGTCTTGTTAAAGACAACATAGTACATTCACCTGGGAGCACCCTAATAGCAAAACTTATTTCTAGTTGTGAGAAATAAAAGTCATACTTATCATCGCATTCACAATCTCTTTCCAGTTCTTCTATCAAAGGGAATAAAATATTTTGTTCCATTCGCATTTCGCTCATGTCATACAACATTTTAAAAACATTATCTTGCGAGCCTGATAAATAGTTTCCTTTAATTAAGTTTATGCCGAACAATTTCATTTTTTCATCTGATAGTTCTTTTAGGAAAAGTGCAGTGAAATATTCTTGGAAAGAACGATGAGTAAATCTATAGTTAATTCCATCTTTCTGAAGGACACAAATAGAGTTAACTAAGTCATAGATGAAATCCTCAATCTCACAACCATTCTCTTGAACTTTGGTCTTTGCAAGAAATGTTTTTAACTCTTCATATGAAAATTCAACCTTTCCTTGAGAGTATGTAATAAAACAAAATGTAGAAAAGGCTTTTCTAAAAGTATCGTGAGTTAAATTTGTTTTTAATTCTCTTTTATATGAACCTTTGTTTGCGTCATGCTTATAATACAAAGTCTCAAAGGCTTGTTCATAAAACAAGTGAAGCTTTTGAGGAATTTCAGCATAGTTATCAAATGTTAGCAACATGATATTTAGAAGTAAAGGATTTGATGCAAATGACTCATGCGACTCATATAGTTCTTTATCCAACACCTCAATAAATCTTTTTTTTGTGGTTTCCTCATAATCTATCTTTTTGATTAATGAAATAGCTTGTTCTTTAGAAAGTTTATCTACCTCCAATACAGTAAATCTTTGGAATTCTACAAACTCACTGTATGGTCTCGAAGATATTATATAATTATTTTCAGAATATTTATCACAGAACAAATTGAATTTTCTGAAAAATTCATCTCTCTTTTCAATTATTATTTCATCATAACCATCCAGAAAAAAAGTAAAACAACCAGTTTTTAACGCATAATCTAGGTATTTTTTGTCGATGGTGCTACCCAAATTGTCTAGCCGTTCAAATATAAAATCACAAATATCATAATCATCATTTACGTTATTTATATCTTTTAACTCTATAAATATAGGGATGAAGGTATGCTGTACTACTGATTCAAGGAATAAGTATCTCATTAAGGTTGATTTACCTATCCCACCAGCACCTTGTAGTATTATACATCTGGAAATTGTTAGAATCTCATCAATATTATCACCTTTGAGATATTCGGTACCTTTTAACAGTGTTGGACACTCAAAGAAATCATATATACTTTTAGGTTCA
>JAZNWI010000071.1:0-8161 GCA_045593305.1 Clostridia bacterium
AACAAATCAAGCCACTCGGCGTACACTCGTACGCCTTCGGGTAACCTGTCGGCTTGCTTTGTCCATTCTGAACAATTTTTCATATCCCTGGGGAAGTTAGCAGGTAAAAAAACCACCCGCTATTTTGCGAGTGGTTTTCACAGCCCGTATTATCTTTTGATTTTCTTTGTTGTTGTCTTTTCAAATTCTGTATCACGGAATTTAACAGTATGAATTCTCTTATACTGTGCGATTGTTGGGTTTACCACATTCTTGATATCGTTTTCAATCTTTTCCTTGTCAGCGTCTTCTTCAGCAAATATTTCTGCAGTAATCAGACTGTCTTTAGCATAAACCACAACTTCAGCAACGCCTGCTACAGACTTGCCAATCAGGTATTCAAGCTCTTCAGGGTAAACATTTTTACCGTTTTCAAGAATAATAAGGTTCTTTTTACGGCCTGTGATGTAGATGAAGTTGTCTTCGTCAACCTTACCGATGTCGCCTGTATTAAACCAACCGTCTTCTGTAAATGCGGCAGCATTTGCTTCAGGGTTTTCGTAGTAACCCATCATTACAATGTCACCCTTAATGCAGATTTCACCTTCGCCGTCTTCGTTGTTGTTGATTGTCTTTGCCTTAACGGTGTTAATGACCTGACCAACACTTCCCATTTTGCTCCAGCAATGTCTGTTAATTGAAACGATTGGTGAACATTCTGAAATGCCGTAACCGTTGATAATTTGTACGCCGATATCGTCAAAGCCCTTAATAAGCTCGTTAGACATTGGTGCACCACCTGTAATCAGCATTTCAAGATTTCCGCCGAAACCGTTAATAACGCTCTGGAAAAGCTGTTTTCTAAGGTCAATACCAACCTTACGAAGTGCATTTGAAACCTTAATCATAACCTTTAAAAGCTTATCCTTGCCGGTCTTTTTAGCATTCTTCCAGATACCCTTATAGAAGCTTTCAACAAATAGAGGAACAACTGAAACGTGACCAGGCTTTGCAATATTAATATCCTGAAGAACATATTTAAGTCCTGCATTGATATAAACAGTAACGCCTGAATGAATCTGACAAAGAACAGTTGCCATCATACCAAATGTGTGGTTGAAAGGCAGAACTGCCAAAGTGCCCTTTGGATGTTCAGGTGTTCCCTGAGGGAATTTTAATGTTTCCATTGAACGAATCATATCGGATACAAGGTTTCTCTGGCATAGCATAACGCCCTTTGGATTACCTGTTGTACCTGATGTATAGATAATTGAACAACATTTTTCAACATCAATTTCGTGGGCTGCAAATTCTGATGTGTCTTCTGCACCTTTTTCACAAGCAGCTTCAAAATCGTCAAGACAAAGAATTGCTTTTAGCTCACCCTCTTCGAATTCGTCTAAAAGAGCTGCTTTCTTTTTAGAGTGAACGATCATTTCGGCACCGCATGCACGTACTAAAACAGCTGCTTCTTGAGGCTTTAGTTCCTTGTCAAGCGGAACAATTGTATTGCCACCGCAAACTGCGGCAAGGTAAGTAACAACCCACTCATAGCTGTTTTCGGAATAAATCACAATTTTTGAATCTTTCATCCCGATTGAGTAGAAGTAACTGCCAAGGGCAAATACATCTTTTTCAAGCTGGATATAAGATTTTGAAATCTTCCCATCTTTCCCCGCATACTCAAAAGCTGGTTTTTCACCAAACTTCTTACTGTTGTGCACAACCATTTCCTTAAGGTCACGCACGATGTCAATTTTGTTGTACGCTAAAGTCTTTTTCATAAAAAATCTCCTTGTGTTTTTATTCTTCCCCTGACATTTTAGCTGCCTGGTCGGCAGTAATTAGTGCATCAATCAACTCATCAAGAGTGCCGTTTAAAATTTGTTCAAGTTTATATAGAGTAAGATTGATTCTGTGGTCGGTCACACGGCTCTGAGGGAAGTTATAGGTACGGATACGCTCACTTCTGTCTCCGGAGCCAACCTGTGATTTTCTGGCATCAGCAATTTCAGAGTGACGCTTCGCTTCCATAACTTCGTAGATTCTTGAGCGTAAAATCTTCATCGCTTTATCCTTGTTCTTAAACTGTGACTTTTCATCCTGACAGGAAACCACAATACCTGTCGGAATATGAGTAATTCGAACAGCCGAGTCAGTAGTATTAACGCACTGTCCGCCAGGACCACCTGCGCGGAAAACATCAATTCTAAGGTCATTTTGATTTATTTCAACTTCCACTTCTTCTACTTCCGGTAAAACTGCAACTGTTGCGGCAGAAGTCTGAATACGCCCTTGTGATTCTGTTTCCGGAACTCGCTGAACACGGTGAACACCGCTTTCAAATTTAAATCTTGAGTATGCACCCTGACCGGAAACAGAGAAGGTAACTTCCTTGTATCCGCCGATATCGGTAGGGTTTGATGATAAGATTTCCGTTTTCCATTGTCTGCTTTCTGCATACATAGTATACATACGGAAAAGGTCTGCAGCAAAAAGTGCTGCCTCTTCACCGCCTGTTCCGCCACGGATTTCAATAATAACATTTTTATCATCGTTAGGGTCTTTAGGAAGCAGTAAAATCTTAAGCTCGTCTGAAACGGCTTCGATAGTATCTTCTGCTTCTGAAAGCTCCATTTTAGCAAGCTCTTCAAGCTCTTTATCGCCTGACGCTAAAATATCCTTACACTCCGAAATTGTTTCCTTTAAGGTCTTGTACTCACGGTACTTATCGATAATAGGGGTAAGGTCAGAATTTTCTTTACAATATTTTTTAAACTCCTCCTGGTCGCTTACAATGTCAGGATCTGACAGCTTTTGATTTACAAGCTCAAAGCGTTCCTCAAGGGCTTCTAATTTGTCAAACATATATATCTCCTTACAATGTTTATAATTTGTAACTCAATATGACATAGTATCAGATACTATATTACCACATTTTCTAAATTTTGTCAATATAGATAATAAGCTTAAAAAGTAGAGAAAGTCGGGGGATTTCCCCGACATCTCCTTAAAATTTATGCAAGTCTTATAGTCTTTATAACCTGTGCTTCAAGTGGTGCATCGCCCATGTCGGTTGCGCAGTTTGCAATCTTGTCAACTGCTTCAATACCTTCTGTAACCTTGCCGAATGCAGCATACTGACCATCTAAGTGCGGTGCATCTTCGTGCATGATAAAGAACTGGCTTGATGCAGAGTTAGGGAACATGGTTCTTGCCATTGAAAGCACGCCACGGGTATGCTTTAAATTGTTTGTAACGCCGTTGGCTGTAAACTCACCCTTGATTGATTGAGCTTCTTTGTGGTTACCATTTTCGTCATATCCACCACCCTGAATCATAAATCCGCGGATTACACGGTGGAAGATAAGACCATCAAAGAAGTTTTCGTTTATAAGTTTTACAAAGTTTTCCACTGTAATAGGTGCAACATCAGGGTAAAGCTCTGCTTTAATAATGTCGCCACACATCATTTCAATTTCAATGTTTATCATGGTTTTGCTCCTTATTCAATTATGTCAATAGTTTCAATTACAACAGGTTCTTTTGGAACATCAGTCATCTGCTGAGGATAATTCTGTCCCTCAAATGTAACTGTACCTGTAAGTGCGGTTTTTTCTACGCCTGCGATTTCGTCAACAACATCAAGACCTTCTGTAATCTTACCGAATGCAGCGTAGTCACCGTCTAAGTGCGGAGAATCCTGGTGCATAATAAAGAACTGGCTTGATGCAGAGTCAGGGACCTGAGTTCTTGCCATTGAAAGCACGCCACGGGTGTGCTTCAGGTCGTTTTTCACACCATTTGAAGCAAACTCACCCTTGATTGAATCGGTTTCCTTTGAGTTAAAGTTGCCCTCATAGAAAGTTTCGTCATAACCACCGCCCTGAATCATAAAACCTTCAATAACACGATGGAAAATAAGTCCGTCAAAGAAATCCTTTTCAATAAGACCAACAAAGTTCTCAACAGAGATAGGAGCAATATCAGGATAAAGCTCGCCTGTCATAGTTCTTCCATCTGTAAGCTTAATTGCAATTTTTATAGGCTCTTCAGCTTTTTCGGTAGTACAGCCGGCTACCCCTAAAAGTGATAGGGATAGGGCAAAAGCTAATATTTTCTTAATTTTCATTTTTGTCACCACTTTCTTCTGATTCCTCTTCTTCAATATGAGGTGTAACTGCTATTGAAGCAGCGTTTACGCCGTCAGCAAGACGCATTACACGAACACCCTGAGTTTGTCTTCCGAATGTGCTGATTTCAGCGGTATGTGTTCTTATGATAACGCCCTCTGATGTAATCATCATAACATCATCTTCGTCTGAAACAGCAGCCATACCGATAACAGGACCGGTTTTGTCGGTAAGTTTGTAGTTGAATACACCTGTACCGCCTCTTGACTGAACTTTGTACTCGTCAAATTCTGTCTTTTTGCCGTAGCCGTTTTCGGTGATGGTAAGAAGTTGGGTATTTTCAAGAACCTTAACTGCAGAAACAACGCAGTCACCATTCTTTAGGCGGATACCACGAACACCGTGAGCAGTTCTGCCCATAGGACGAACATCGGTTGCTTCAAAGCGGATTGCCATACCCTTTTTTGTTCCAATCATAACCTGACTGCCATCGTCGGTGATTAGGGCATTGATAAGCTCGTCACCCTCGGCAATCTCGATAGCACGAAGACCATTTGAACGGATTTTTGCGTATGCCATAAGGTCGGTCTTTTTAACTGTACCGTCCTTTGTAACAAAGGTCAGATAATGACCTTCTTCAAAGGAAGCTACAGGAATCATTGCTGTAATCTTTTCATCAGGGTCAAGAGGCAGTAGGTTTACAATAGCTGTACCCTTTGCCTGACGGCCGGCTTCAGGAATCTGGTAACCCTTTAGCTGATAAACAACACCGCGGTTAGTAAAGAACAGAATGTAGTTATGAGTAGAGGTTGTGAACAAATGCTCAACAAAGTCTTCCTCACGGGTTGCCATTCCGGCAATACCGCGTCCGCCTCTATGCTGTGACTTGTAGGTATCAACAGGAACACGCTTAGTATAACCTGTGTGAGTTAAAGTGATAACAACATCTTCTTCTTCAATAAGATCTTCATCCTCAAGGTCGATTGATGATGCTGAAATTTCTGTTCGTCTTTCGTCACCATATTTAGACTTAAGCTTCAAAAGGTCTTCCTTGATGATTTCAAGAATCTTTTCTTCGTGAGCCAAAATATCACGAAGCTCTGCAATCTTTTCTGTAACCTGTGCGTATTCTGCCTCAATCTTGTCGCGTTCCATACCGGACAAACGACCTAACTGCATCTGAACGATGGCAGTTGACTGAATTTCAGAAAGGCCAAAGGCTTCCTGTAAGGCAAGTTTTGCATCAGCGATAGATGCAGATTTACGGATTATAGAAATAACCTTGTCAATGTTTTCAACAACAAGCTTGTAGCCTTCAAGTAAGTGAAGTCTTTCTTCAGCTTTAGAAAGGTCAAAGCTTGTACGACGACGGATAACATCCTCCTGATGGTGAATGTATGCATCAATCATCTGGCGAAGATTCAGAATTTTCGGTTCCTTGTCAACAAGTGCAAGCATAATTGTACCGAAAGTTTCCTGCATCTGTGTAAACTTATATAGGTTATTTAAAACAACATTTGCATTTGCATCACGCTTAATATCAATAATAAAGTGAATGTTTTCATCAGATTCGTCACGGGTTGATGCGATTCCGTCAATCTTGCCGTCACGCATAAGCTCATTGATGTGTTTTTCAAGACGAGCCTTGTTAACCTGATAAGGAAGCTCAGATACAACGATTCTTTGTCTGCCGTTTGAAAGCTCTTCAATTTCAGCTTTTGCACGAACAATAATTCTGCCACGGCCTGTTGTGTATGCCTTTCTGATACCGCTTCTTCCCATTATAACACCACCGGTAGGGAAGTCAGGACCCTGGATATAGTTTTGCATAAGTTCTTCAATGGTAATCATTGGGTCATCAATGCAAGCTATGATACCGTCAATTGTTTCGCTTAAATTGTGTGGCGGAATGTTAGTCGCCATACCAACGGCTATACCTGATGAGCCGTTAACCAAAAGGTTTGGAAAGCGTGACGGCAAAACATCAGGCTCTAAAAGTTTATCGTCATAGTTTGGAACGAAGTCAACAGTCTGTCTTTCAATATCTGAAAGCATCTCAGCGGCAAGCTTTGACATTTTCGCTTCTGTATAACGGTAAGCAGCAGGCGGGTCACCGTCTATTGAACCGAAGTTACCTTTACCCTGAACAAGCGGGTAACGAAGTGAAAAGTCTTGTCCCAAACGAACCATTGCGTCATAAACTGATGCGTCACCATGTGGGTGATATTTACCAAGAACATCACCGACAGTTGCTGCGGACTTTCTGAAGTCTGCTTCATATAAAAGACCGGATTCATACATATCGTAAAGGATACGCCTGTGAACAGGCTTTAAACCATCACGAACATCCGGAAGCGCACGGGCAACGATAACACTCATGGCATAGTCAATATAGGATTTTTTCATTTCGGAATTAAGCTCAACGTCAACTATTTTTTGGTTGGCGATGGCTTCCATATCAAGCTCTTTTTCTACAAATTTTTTAGCCACTTTTTATTTCCTCCAATCGGAAAATTTAATCCCTTTTTTTACTCCTTAATTATACCATAAATTCGTGAAAAAAGCAAGGAAAATAAAGACTAAAAATAAAGAAAAATGCCACCAGAAGCCCAAAATTGCGCCTGGAGGCAAAGTAGACATTTTTGACCGATTTTTTCAAGGTAAAAAAAACGGTATTTTTTTGATAAAAAAGTTATTTTGAACTTGAGAGTTTTAAGTATTTTTCCCGTGTTGCAAGACCGCCTCTTATATGCCGTTCTGCCTTGTTTTGATCCAGCACATTATGGACATTTTCAGCAAGGCCGGGATTTATTTCGCAAAGCCTTTCTGTGATATCTTTATGTACTGATAGAAGAACATTGATACTTTTCGTCTAGTCCTATGTCTGCGAGGAGCCTTAGGTATATGTCGATATGCCCGTCTTCAGCCACTTCAATTCGGTCTATGACTCGCTTTAGCATTTCGTTGGAAATCTCTGCGGTACTTAAGATATCGCCTATACTCTTGAATGTATCAGTAAGCCCATATTCAAGCTTATCTGCCTGCGTGATTCCGAACTTCACCATGTTAAGTTTCTTTTCCAGCTTTTTAATTTCAGCATTGGTGGATTCGGTCTTTTCTTTTAAATCTTCCATTGAGATAACCTCATTATCATACATATCCACATATCTCTGTCGGCTCTTTTTGAGTTTCTCTATCTCTCTTGCTATCTCTTTTTCGGTTTTAAGATTTTGGTGAATCGGGTCGTAATTCTTATTGAACTTTTTCACTATTTTCTTAATAACCTTTTGCTTGTCCTGAATTAAGCCTTCAAGATATTTCTGGATAGAATCAAGTAGCTCACCCTCGTCTATGACCGTTTTGTTTTTACAGGAATCTGCTCCGTTGATATTCCGTCCGCAACATACCCATGTGTATTTATAACCGCTTTTTACCTTTCGTTTTGCTTGCCTGAAGAAGTGTCCGCAGTCCGTGCATTTAAGCAAGGTGCTGAATACATGCTTACAGTCCTTTCTTTGCCCCTGAGAGAATTTTTGTTTGTTTATCTCCAGCTTCTTTTGGGCAAGTTCAAAGGTTTTCTTGTCTATAATCGCAAGATCAGGTCTCTCTACCACTTTCCATTCTTCTTCGGGCTTATCAATTCTGTCGCCTGTCAGAAAATCCTTTACTTCTTCTTTGCCATTGATGACAATTCCGCAGTACATTCTGTTGGTGAGAATTCTGCAAATTCCGTTTTGGGTCCAATTGCATCCTCGCTTTGTCTTTATATTTTCTTCATTAAGGATTTTTGCAATTTTGCTTGCACCATATTCTTCGTTTATATACATTTGATATATTCGCCGCACTACATTTGCTTCGAAGGTGTTAATGTTTAGGTTAAAGTAATCGCCGATAGTCTTGTCATAACCGAATATGATGTTTGGCACTCTGCCTTTTTCTGCATTAAGGCTTTTACTGAATTTAATTCGCTTGGATGTGTTTTCGCTTTCCTGCTGTGCTACCATCGCAAGCATGGTGAGCACCAATTCTCCGTCTTCGGTTGATAAATT
>JAZNWI010000072.1:0-6355 GCA_045593305.1 Clostridia bacterium
TCAGGGCCATAGCCCTTGAAACCGTTATATTCTTTCGGGTTGTGGCTTGCGGTAATCATAACACCTGCACCTGTGCCAAGATAGCGGATGCCAAAAGACACCTGTGGTACGGCATGAACCTTATCAAATAGATATGCCTTAACACCATTTGCGGCAAGAACTTTTGCAGTCTCTTGTGCAAATGTATGTGAGAAGTTTCTTGTATCATAACCAATTAGAACACCCTTGTCGGCTGTACCAGAATCCTTTAAGTATTTTGCAACGCCCTGGCTGGCACGACGGACATTATAAATATTCATACGGTTTTTGCCCATTCCAAGGATTCCGCGAAGACCGCCTGTACCAAATTCAAGTTCACGGTAGAATCGTTCTTCAATTTCGGTTTCATCGTCTTTTATTGAAAGAAGCTCCTGCTTTTCTTCTTCTGATAAAAGCTCTGATGAAAGCCAGCGTTCGTAATCTGTTTTGTAGTTTGACATAGTAAAATTCCTCTCTTTTTACATATTGTATAGTAATTGCCAAAGGCAAGTACGATCTAGATTTTCATATCATCCGGAAGGGGTGCTGTGATTTTCATAACCTTTCCCGTAAACGGATGCGGGAACCGAAGTGTGTGACAATGGAGTCTTGTCCTCTCACCAATGATTTCTTCTCCGTACAAAAAGTCGCCCAGAATTGGTGTGCCAATGTGTGAAAGATGTAAACGGAGTTGATGGGTTCTGCCTGTTTTTGGATGAAGCCTTACAAGAGACAGCCCGCCTTTTTCTTCTATAACCTCATACTCAGTCAAAGACGGCTTTCCGTCAGAGGCAATACACCTTTTAATAATGCCCTCTTGTTCACGCTTTATTGGAACATCAATATACCCTTTTAAAGGAGACGGTGTGCCAATGCAAACGGCTACATATTCTTTTTCAAAAGCACCATCAATAAGGCTTTTTGAAAGCCTGTCCGCCGCTACAATATGTTTTGCGATTAAAACCACACCCGATGTATCGCGGTCAAGACGGGTTATTGCACGAAATGTAAAGGGGATATCCTTATAATATTGCATAACCGCATTTGCCAAAGTTCCCTCATAATGCCCGATTGATGGATGGGTTGGCATACTGGCGGGCTTATTGACAAGAAGAATATCTTCGTCTTCATAAAGAATATCAAGGGGAATGGGGTTTGGAACAATATTATGGGAGGACGCTTCAGGCAGGTTTATTTTAAGAACATCTCCATGTGATACAACCTTATTCACAAACTCTTTCTTGCCATTTAATAAAATTGAGTCACCCTTTTTTAAGGCTGTTATAAGGCTTCCTGAAAATCCCCAATGATTAGTTAATATGAATTTTATGTCGCGACCCGCAAAATCATTCCCGATATTTAAAATAAATTCACGCAAAAATTTCCACATCCTTACATATTTATTATACAATATATGAAAGAGAAATTCAATAAGGAAATGTCAGTATTTTTTATAAAAAAGTATTGACAACAAAAGAAGCGAGTGCTATAATAATTAGAAAATAACAAAAAGGAAGTACGAAAAATGGCTAACCTTCGTAACACATTTGAATACTTTTATGGCTTTACTTTTTATTTTGGTAAAGCCTTGTTGTGTTGCTCGGTTAATTGTTAAAATTCTATTTGTATTTTAACGGAGATTGCGGGTAACACGCAGTCTCCGTTTTTGTTTTTATAAATCGCAAGAAAGAGGGAATAAAAAATGATTTTAGTATTAAAGGAAAACTATGACAAAAAACAATTGGAGAACTTAACTGCATGGTTCCGTGAAAAGAACCTTGATGCACATCTGACAGAGGGTGCTCACACTACTATTTTAGGGCTTATCGGTGATACTTCAGCTCTTGATATAGATATGCTGGAGAGCATGGATATTGTTGAAAGTGCAAAGCGTATTCAGGAGCCATATAAGAGTGCAAACAGAAAGTTCCATCCTGAAGATACAGTAATTGAAGTTGGAGATGTAAAAATCGGCGGCGGAAACTTTGCAATTATAGCAGGTCCATGTTCTGTTGAATCAGAAGAACAGCTTTGCACAATTGCAGAGCAGGTAAAAGCTGCAGGTGCCGGACTTCTTCGTGGCGGTGCATTTAAGCCGAGAACATCACCGTATGCATTCCAGGGACTTCGCAATGAAGGTATTGAACTTCTTTTAAAGGCAAAGAAGAAGACAGGTCTTCCAATCGTTACAGAAATTATGGACTTATCTCACCTTTCACTATTTGACGAGGTTGACATCATTCAGGTTGGTGCAAGAAACATGCAGAACTTTGAGCTTTTAAAAGAGCTTGGACACACTAATAAGCCAATCCTTTTAAAGCGAGGTTTGTCAAGCACCCTGCAGGAACTTTTAATGAGTGCTGAATACATTATGGCAGGCGGAAATGAAAAGGTTATCCTTTGCGAAAGAGGTATCAGAACCTTTGAAACTGCAACAAGAAACACACTTGATATTTCAGCTATTCCGCTGCTTCGTCAGCTTACTCATCTTCCTGTTATCGTTGACCCAAGCCACGCAACAGGAATTTCAAAGCTTGTAAAACCTATGTCAGTGGCATCAGCTGCAGCAGGTGCTGACGGACTTATTATAGAAGTACACAACGACCCGACACACGCTCTTTGTGATGGTGCACAGTCACTAACACCTGAACAGTTCCGCGATGTTAAGGGTGCGGTTGACGCAGTACTTCCATACGCTTCAAGATAATATATAAAAGGAAAGATAAATGAAGATATTAATTGTGGGTCTGGGTTTAATTGGCGGGTCTTTGGCAAAGGCCTTTAAAAAGTTCACAGACTATGAGATAATCGGACTTGATAAAAATGAAAGCATCCTTTTAAAAGCCGAAAAAAACGGTGACATAGACAAAGCTTTTGACGGAAATTTTGGTGGCATTGATATTATAATTTCAGCGCTTTTTCCGGGTGATACAATTGATTTTGTTAAGAAAAATGCCGACAGAATTGCTAAAAGCACCATAGTCACAGACTGTGGCGGTGTTAAGGAAAAGGTTTGCAATGAAATAGAGCCGATAGCAAAAGAAAACGGATTCACCTTTATTGGTATGCATCCCATGGCAGGTATTGAAAAGTTTGGCTATGATAACTCATCAGAAGACTTATTTCAGGGTGCATCCCTTATTCTGACACCATTTGACGATACCGATAAGGATGCGATAAAAGAGCTTGGTGATACCGTTTTAAAAGCAGGCTTTTCATCTGTTAAGATTTCAAATCCTAAAGAGCATGACGAGGTTATAGCGTACACATCCCAGCTTGCACATGTTGTGTCAGGTGCTTATATAAGAAGTGAAACGGCTAAACGACATGTAGGATTTTCAGCAGGAAGTTTTCGTGATATGACCCGTGTTGCACATTTAAATGAGTATATGTGGACCGAGCTTTTTATGGATAATAAAGAAAACCTTGCAAAAGAAACAGACGATTTGATAGACCGCTTAAAAGAATATTCAGACGCCTTAAAAAATGGTGATAAGGAAAAGCTGTTTGAGATTTTAAAAGTTGGTCGGGAGCAAAAAGATTTAGTTGATAGCCTATAAAAAGGAGCAAATTATGAAAAAAGTTCATATACCAGCATCCAGACAATATGATGTTATAATCGGAAAGGGTATTCTTGCCGATTGTGGCAGGTTGATAAGTGAAATTTTGCCGAAAGGAAAAACGGTTATTGTTTCTGACGACAAGGTATATTCTTTATACGGAGAAGCTGTAGAAAAATCACTTATAGATAACGGATATTCTGTAGAGCATTTCACTTTCCCAAATGGTGAAAAATCTAAAAATATTTCTACATATACCGAAATTCTTGAATTTTTGGCAAAATCAGGTCTTACAAGAAGCGATTTTATTGTTGCGCTGGGTGGCGGGGTAACCGGCGATATGGCAGGCTTTGCCGCAGCAACCTATCTTCGCGGAATTAAGTTTATACAGATTCCGACTACATTTTTAGCGGCAATCGACTCGTCAGTTGGCGGAAAAACAGGGGTAAACTTAGATGCAGGGAAAAACCTTGTTGGTGCTTTTCATCAGCCGGCTTTGGTTATCTGCGATACAGACACATTTAAAACCTTAGACGAAAAAACCTTTGCTGACGGAACTGCAGAGGCAATAAAGTATGGAATGATAAAAGAACCTGCGCTTTTAGAAAAACTTGCAGAGGATTTTGATATTGAAGAAGTAGTTGAAACCTGTGTTAAGATTAAGCGTGATGTTGTTAAGGAAGATGAATTTGAAAATGGTGCAAGAAAACTGCTGAACTTTGGCCATACCATCGGTCACGGAGTGGAAAAATGCAGTAATTACACCATAACTCACGGTCATGGTGTTGCAATCGGAATGAGTATCATAACAAAGGCAGCAGAAGCTTTTGGAATATGCGAAAGGGGCATGAGTAAAGACCTTGATGAGCTTTTAAAAAAATGCGGACTTCCGGCCATAAGTCCATATTCTGCAGAGGAACTATATAAGGTGGCTCTTTCTGATAAAAAACGCTCAGGCAACTTTATAACAGTGGTTCTTCCAAAAACCAAAGGAGAATGTATCTTAAATACAATTACGGTAGAGAAACTTTTTGAATATATAAAAAAGGGAATTTAAAATATGAATATTACTATAACCCCTAAAAAACTTTCGGGGAGAATAGAAGCTGTTTCCTCAAAGTCAGACGGTCACCGCAAAATAACCTGTGCGGCACTTTCTGATAAGGAAACGGAAATTATTATAAATAACTTCTCGGATGATATAGAGGCAACACTTTCCTGCATAAAGAACCTTGGCGGCGACTTTGAAAAGACAGAAAAGGGCGTTTTGATAAAGCCGATTTTGGAGAAAAAGGAAAAAGTCAGCCTTGATTTTCGTGAAAGCGGTTCAACGGCACGATTTTTACTCCCTGTTACCGCTACAATTTGTAAAAACGGCGAATTTTCGGGTAGGGGAAGACTACCTGAGCGACCTTTCGGGGAAATAACAAGCCAGATGCGAAAAAATGGTGTGGAGGTATCAAGTGACACCTTGCCAATGACAACAAAAGGTTACCTTGAAAGCGGAGTATATGAGTTTCCGGGAAATGTAAGCTCACAGTACATAACCGGACTTTTGCTTGCACTTCCAAGGCTTGAAAAAGAAAGCAGAATCAAGCTTACATCACCTTTGATGTCCGCACCTTATGTTGATATGACACTTGATGTTCTTTCAGAGTTCGGCGTAAAAATTGAAGTTTTGGAAAATGAATATAAAGTATGTCCGCAAAAGTTTATAAGCCCTGAAAAGCTTGAGGTTGAGGGTGACTGGTCATCAGCAGCATTCTGGGTAGTGGCAGATAAGATTTGCGGAAATGTTGAGATAAAGGGTATGAATAAAAACTCCCGACAAGGAGACAGAAGAATAACCGAAATCTTGGATGAAACCGAAATTGATGCAACCCATATACCTGATTTAGTGCCGATTTTGGCGGTACTTGCAGCATCAAGAATGGGTACAACAAGAATTTTTGGAGCGGAAAGACTTCGTATAAAGGAAAGCGACAGACTTTTTGCCATGACTAAATGCATAAATGATTTAGGCGGCAGGGCGGAAGAAACCCCTGACGGAATGATAATTCACGGCACAGGAAAGCTTAAAGGCGGAGTTGTGGAAAGCTTTAATGACCATAGAATTGCCATGGCAGCCGGCATTGCATCAACAATTTGCGAAAATGAAGTAACGATTCTGGGTGCAGAATGTGTTAAAAAATCTTACCCGTCATTCTTTGATGATTTTAGAAAACTAGGAGGTGCAGCGAGTGTATCAAACAGGTGATAAATTTAAGGTTACAGTTTTCGGACAGTCTCATTCTGCCGAAATCGGTGCAACCATTGAGGGACTACCTGCAGGATTTTGTCCTGATATGGAAAAGGTTTATGCATTTATGGAGCGTCGCGCACCGGGAAGAGACCGTTTTTCAACCCAGAGAAAAGAAGCGGATATCCCTGAGATAGTGTCGGGGCTTGTGGATGGTGTGGCTTGTGGCTCGCCTCTTACTGCAGTAATTAAAAACAAGGACCAGAAAAGCACAGATTATGAAAACTTAAAGCTTGTGCCACGACCAGGCCATGCAGATTATACTGCATATATGAAGTATGACGGCAATAATGATATAAGAGGCGGAGGACAGTTTTCGGGAAGAATGACTGCACCTCTTTGCTTTGCAGGTGCTCTGGCACTTCAGATACTGGAGGAAAAAGGAATACATATAGGTTGCCATATTGAAGCAATCCACAATGTAAAAGATGAACGATTTTCGCCGACAGATGTTACAAAAGATGTTTTGGACAGCGTA
>JAZNWI010000073.1:0-3119 GCA_045593305.1 Clostridia bacterium
ACAGCAAAAAAAAAGAGAAATTTCTTTGAATTTGGGAAATTTATCTTTTACTTTGCAGCCTTAATTGTGCCCTGACCGCAAGAGTGAAACCTTAAAAAAGATTAAAAATGCTATATGATTAAAAATGCTATATGAAGAAAAAACGAGGCGGTGAATGGTGAAAAAAGGAGTGCAGATTGGCAAGGACGAAGTGGACATTATATGATTAAGAAAAAGAGAAATTAAATATATTATTAACAAATTAACAGTATTAACAATTAAAAAACAGTAACGATTATGAAAAAAGAGATGTATGTAACTCCCGAACTCGATATTATCGAGGTAATGGTGGAGCAAGGCTTCAACCTTTCAGACCCCAATACTGGTAGCAATCCGGCTGATCCTTTTGCATAAGAGCAAGATGACTGAAAAATGAAGATTACATTTATTTATTTTATTAAATTAATTTAATTAAAACAATGAAAAATTTTAAATTTTTTGCAAGTATGGCGTTAGTCGCACTTGCTTCTGCATGTACAAATGACGACTTGCAGATGGATGCTCCTGTTACTCCCGGGCAGGACAGACCGACGACGAATTTTGTGATTGACCTTGATGAGGCAATTGCTCAGACTCGTGCTGCGTATGGCCAGGGTGCTGACGGTTCTTACAAATGGCAGTTTGAAGACGGCGACAAACTGGGTGCAATGCTGATGGACGAATGGGATGGTCTTGGTGAGAATATTGGTAATTTCCACATTACTGACTATGCTCAAACAAATTATCCTTTCACTCGTGATGCTAGTGGCAGATGGTCAGCACATGAAGACCTCAACACTTTGGCTGGTAATTATTTCTTCTATTTCCCCTATGCCCCGGTAAACAATGCCCGTGGACATTTTGGCTTCAGTGTAAATCCTGTTCAGCCTCAGTACAATGAGAATGGAGATCCATTCCCCTACCAGCCTGTTGTAGATAACCAGAAATATGTTGGTTATTCATTTGTTCCTGTTAATGACGGTGTATCGGAACTTAAACTCGTACCCAACCTGGTGCCTGTTTTTGCACAGCCTACATTCCAGTTTGTAAACAAGACAGGTGCAGAGTTGATTGTTCATAAGGTGGCAATCCGTGTGACTGAAGATGGAAGCAGACTTGGTAAGGATAGCGATGATGAAGCAGCTAACGATGTATACCGTAAGGATATGAATGAGCTGCTTGCAACAACCATGGCTTTGACTCCTGCAAAGAGAGGCTTTGAGCGTGTAAGAGGCCAGTGGCTGAATACCAAAGAAAGCTTTGACAAAGAACAGGAATTGATGTGGGAGCATGTTATCAGCTACACTGATGGCGCTGCTGACGAAAAGTATATTTGGCCTAAGGGTGTAAATGGTCAGGAGATGGATTGGGTTGCCAATAAGAGACCGTTCTATGCTTTGAGTGAAGGATATAAGAACACCTATCTCCAGGCTCCCGCTTATGAGTATGTGGCAGACTTTACTGGTGTTACAGGTGGTTACAAAGTTAAGCCTTTCAATAGAATCCAGGCTCTTCTCGTAATGCCTGCCGGATATTACTATGCCGCATCAATGGAAGCATTGATTTATGTATCACCCGTAGGTGCAGAGGATGATGACTATGTAGTACGTGTTCCGTTGAATACTGACAGCTATGTTTCTGATGACGTTGCTTCAATCGCAGGTCATAACTTCCTCCGTCCTGGCAAAATCACTAAGTTCTTGGCTGAGTTTGACGCTGCTGGTATGCAGAGCTATGACATTACCAAGGCCCAGATCACTTCATCTGAAGACCTGATGTGGCTGATCCAACAGGCAGAGAAGCACGTTGGTGACTACAACATGGTAGTGAGCACAAGCGGAAAGCGTGTTGTCTTGACAAAGGACATCGAAGACAGATTGAATGCACTTCCCAATTTGCACCTCTATGTCAACGGTAAGATTACTATTGCTGCTGATGCTTCATCTAACGCTATCAACAAGCTCCATTTCAGCAACAATGGAAATTTGGCTAAGGTTAGAACTCACTTGACCATTCTGAACAAGCAGGTAGCCACTAAGGACATCTTTAATTGCGATGCAATTATTGTCAAGAAGGAAGGTGCCCTCATTACTGATAAGAACGTTACAGCTGATAAGGTTGAGAATGCTGGTGAAATCAAGGCTAATGTACTGACAGCTGAGGTTTACAATACCGGTATTATCAATGCCACTACAATCGTAGGTGATGTTGACAACAACAAGGGTACGGTTAAAGTTGCAAGGGATATTACTGGTGATGTAGCGAACTCTGGTGTGTTGGAAGCTTCTAATATCTTTGGCGATGCTCAGAACAGTGGAACATTGACCGTAACTGGTAAGGTTACTGAGGACGTTGAAAACTGGGGTACAGCTACAATCAACACTGTTGAAGGATTCTTGACCAACTATAAGGGTGCAACAGCTACAGTGAACACAACAGCCAACTTCGACAACTTCGGCAAGTTGAACTTGATGGGTTCAGCAACAGCTATTGCTGACGGTTACAACGAGGGTAGCATCGATATTAAGGGTGCTTACACTGTTGAAAGCTTGATCAATAAGGGTTCTGTTGATGTGAATGCTGACGTTACAGTACTTGCTACTGGTGGTGTGATCGAGAACCAGAAGGGTGGTACTATCACTGTTAACGCTACTGTATATGCTAAGGAAGATGGTATTGTTAAGAACTTCACTGGTGCTGTTATCAACGTAAACGGCAAACTTGCTGAAGAGGTTCTGAACAGTGGTGAAATCTTCGTGAAGGGTAACGGTAAGGTTATTGTTAACGGTAACTTGAATCAGGATGTTAAGGGTATCATTGATGTAACTGAAGCTACTGGTGCTGAAGCTGACGCTCAGAAGGCAATGGATTACGTGACTGATGAAGCTGGTAATGCATTCCGTTATGTAGTGAAGGAATCAACTAACTCATCTGAATTGAAGGCTGCTTTGCTTGCACGCATCTCAAGCAACAACTTTACAACCAATGATATTATTGTATTGTTTGACGCTAAGAAGTCTATCAAGTACTACGGTAAATATGTAAATAATCCTATTCCTAATATTGCTTACGTTAAGGTAGTGAAGGGAACAACTCTGACA
>JAZNWI010000074.1:0-1792 GCA_045593305.1 Clostridia bacterium
CCAAGACAAGCCTGCCAGTCGCCCTGATGCTTATATGTTCTGAAATCACAGTCCCAACCTGTTACACCGTAAAGCTCTGAAAGCATACCCTCATAACCGTACTGATGAACAGCAGACTGTGTCTGTTTTGCAGTAGTAAATTCATGCCGATTGCAAAGCATATCAATGCCGGGAAGCTTAAAGCTTCTGTATGAACGCATGGCCTCACCAAGTGCTGCAGTCTGTGAATTAAGTGTAGGCTCTTCCATCATATGTCCCGTAAGGGCAATTCCATTTTCATTACACCATTTACCCACAGTATCGGCAAATGATGTTGCAAATAATTCAGCAATAAAATCGTGGTATCTGTAACGATGAACGGACGGTGCAGAATCAGGCTTATCCCAGAAAATTTCAGGAAGGGTGTCAAAAATATCTTCACCATACATTTCTTTGTAAAGCTCAGGCACATTATCAGTCCAAGGCATTGTAATGTTCATTTTATCAAATGAATTATTAAGAACTGCCTTTCTTGTAAATTGAGGCTCATCTGTGAAAATAGCAGGAATGGTCTTATCAAATTCATCACCCACTTTATCTTTATATTTTTCGTGAGTGATCTCAACGAACTTTTTAACTGCAGCACTGCTCAGTGTATCAAGATATGTCTGTCCGTTATACCAGCTGGAAGGATTTGCTATTTCAAGAAAAGCATACCATTTTGTACCTTCAGCCTCATCATTTTCACCGATTTTTTTGTAAGAAGAAAGAAAACCATCACTGTCAAGAATTATGTCATAGCAAGCAATAGGATTTTCTTTTTTGTTTACCCAATAGTCATTAATACCACTGTGTTTTTCTTCTCTGAAAGGAGTGAAAAAGAGACATCTGCTTCTGTATTTTTCGTCTTTTGTCACAAGTCCACCTGCAGCACCCGATGGCCAACGGTCTTCGTCATAAAGCCATGCAAGCATTTCTTCATTTTTTGCTTTAACCACAGTATCCTTGACAAGTTCCATATATTCTTCACTAAGGTACTCGTTTTCCAGACCTGTTCTTACGTGAAGATGAAATCCGCCAAGTCCCATTTCCTTGAATACATCTATCTGACGGCATAATTCTTCTTTTGTCAAATATGAGTTAAGTGCCCAGAAAGGTGTTCCACGGAATTCAGATGTAGGATTTTTAAAAAGTTCTGTTTTTAGTGATTTTTCAACGTTCTTTTTATATAACATATTATTCACCTTACGATATTGTGAATTTATTTAAGTGTAAATTCGGCATTATTATCCGAAAAGCCTTTTTTGTTTCCGATAGTGTTAAGAAGCATACTTCTTAAATCAATTTTTTCACCATTTTTGCTAAGTTTAGGTTCAACCTTTTTAAGCACAAATGAAAACCTGTCAAGAATACCTGCAAGAAGGTTATATCCTGCTGTCCCCTCAACATAAGGCATATCACCTGTAAATATGCTTAAGCCGACTTCACCAACAAAATCTGAAAACTTTTTCTTGTCAAATTCTTTATCTCGTTTTAAGCAAAGCAAACGCTTTAATGACTTAACCGTCATTTTATCAAAGCGCTTTCTTGCAAAGGCCTTAAGGTGCTTTACAATTCCATTTCCACCGCCCAGTGCGCCACGTACTCTTGCAACAATCGCAGAAGAGAAATGATTATCAAAATACTCTTGAGGTGTAAGACCGTTTAAGTCCCATCCAAAATCAGGCACATCAAGTGATTTAACCTTAAGAACAGAATTTTCATCTATGGTGATTTTTCTGTATTTTGCAGGACTTCCCACAAGAGCAGATGT
>JAZNWI010000075.1:0-14331 GCA_045593305.1 Clostridia bacterium
AATTGTTGAAGGTCTTATCACAACACTTTTCCGCGAAGTTTTAGGAAAAGAAATAACAGTTCCATTGCCACGCTTAACATATCGTGAAGCTATGGAAAGATATGGCTCAGATAAGCCTGATACAAGATTTGGTATGGAAATCCAGGATATATCTGACCTTGTAAAAGATTGCGACTTCGGTGTATTTACAGGAGCTATTGAAAATGGTGGCTCAGTGCGTGCAATAGTTGCGAAAAATGCAGTTGAAACATATACAAGAAAAGAAATTGACCGTTTAACTGAATTTGCAAGAGGAATTGGTGCTAAAGGTCTTGCGTATGTACGCTGGGTTGAAGATGTACCAACATGCTCATTTGCAAAGTTTATGAAGGAAGGGGAGCTTGAAGCAATCCTTTCTCGCCTTGGCGCTCAAAAGGGTGACCTTGTTTTAATCGTGGCAGATAAAAATAGAGTTACACTTCCGACACTTGGCGCGCTTCGTCTAAAGGTTGCAAAACAGCTTAATATTATCCCAGAAGGCTTTAACTTCCTATGGATTACAGAATTCCCATTCTTTGAATATAATGATGAAACAGAATCCTGGGATGCTATGCACCACCCATTTACAATGCCGATGGATGAATGTATCCAGTATCTTGATTCTGACCCTGAAAAGGTTATTGCAAAGGCGTATGACCTTGTACTGAATGGTACAGAGCTTTCATCAGGTTCAATCAGAATCACAGACTATGAGCTTCAGCAGAAAATGTTTGAAGCACTTGGTCTTACAGAAGAAGAAATCGAAGCAAAATTCGGCTTCCTGGTTGAAGCATATAAGTATGGTGCAGCACCTCACGGCGGTTGTGGTATCGGTCTTGACCGATTAGCAATGATTATGTGCGGGGCTGAAAGCCTGAAGGATGTTACAGCATTCCCGAAAGTACAAAATGCATCAGAGCTTATGTCAAATGCACCGGGTCTTGTTGATGAAAAGCAGCTTACCGAACTTGCAATTGCTATAACAAAATCTGACAAATAATTTAATAAAAACTATTTACAATTTGTATAATCTGTGGTACAATAAATATGTTGAGTAATAAATCTTTAATCGTTTGCTGTGACATCGACAAGATAGATTATACTTTGTGACACTTATGCCTTGTCTTGCCTCTAGCAGACAAGGCATTTTTTGGTTTATGAAAGACAAAAATATTTTCCAAAGAGAAAAGGAGAAAGAAAAAATGAGACTTATTTACGATGTAGAAGACAAGCCAAAGTTAAAATCAAATTTAGTATTTGCTTTCCAGCAGCTACTATCAATAATCGCGGCAACCTTGTTGGTTCCGATTTTGGTAAATTCAGCGGCAGGCGAAGAAATTCTTAGCCAGGCAGCGGCACTGTTTGGTGCAGGTGCAGGAACACTTACTTACATTGCATTCACAAGAAAAAAGAGCCCTGTTTATCTTGGTAGCTCATTCGCGTTTATTTCACCACTAATCGGTGCTTGTGCATTTGGATACTTTGGTATCTTCCTTGGTGCAGTATTTGCTGGCCTTGTATATGTAATTATCGCAACAGTTATTAAGTTTGTTGGAACAAAGTGGGTAGATAAGCTTCTTCCTCCTGTAATTATAGGACCAACAGTTGCGCTAATCGGTTTAAGCCTTTGCGGCAGCGCTATTGCAAATGTAAATGGTTCAAATGCCGGTGGATATAACCTGATTCACATTCTTTGCGGACTTATCGCTTTTGGTGCAACAGTTTTGGCATCTGTAAAGGGTAGCAAGACAGCAAAGCTAATCCCATTCATTATCGGTGTAGCTACAGGCTATGTTGCAGCAGCTCTTTTCACAATTATCGGAAATCTTACTTCTAATGCATACCTTCAGGTTATTGACTTCTCACCTCTTGTAAATAACTTTAAGGAAATCACACTTGAAAGTTTCATAAGAGTTCCAAACTTCCTTGCTATAGGTATGTGGGAAGAAGGACTTTCAAAGCTAAACGGCTGGCAGGGTGTGTCACAGATTGCACTTCTATTTGCACCGGTTGCATTCGTGGTGCTTGCAGAGCATGTTGCTGACCACAAGAACCTAAGTTCAGTAATAGGCCGTGACCTTATTAAAGAACCGGGCCTTAACCGCACACTTTTGGGTGACGGTGTTGGATCAATAGTTGGTTCATTATTTGGCGGATGCCCAAACACAACTTATGGCGAAAGCGTTGGCTGTGTTGCTATTACAAGAAACGCTTCAGTTTCAACAATTATCATTGCTGCAATCTACTCAATGATACTTTCATTCTTCACACCATTCGTAGAATTTGTAAATACAATCCCATCATGCGTAATCGGTGGTATCTGTATCGCTCTTTATGGCTTCATCGCAGTATCAGGTCTTAAGATGATTCAAAATGTTGACCTTGGCGAATCAAAGAACCTATTTGTTGTAAGTTCAATCCTTGTTACAGGTATCGGCGGACTAACACTTAAGTTTGGTGCTATCGAAATTACAGGTATTGCAACAGCTCTAATCATTGGTATTCTTACAAACCTTCTTGTTAAGGAAAAGGCTGCTCCTGCTCCAGAAGAGGAAGTAGCAGAAGAGCCTGCTTTGGTCGAAGAAGCTGTAGAAGAAATCGCTGAAGAAGTAGTAGAAGAAGCAGAACCAGTTGAAGAAACAACAGAAGAGGCGTAAACTTTATCTATGAAATTCAAAGCAAGTCTTTTTGACGAAAGTGCTGTAAAGCGTGCCATTGTGCGAATTGCCCACGAGATTATTGAGAAAAATGAAACTGTGGACGATATCTGCATAGTGGGAATTGAGACCCGCGGTGTACCTATTGCAAACCGTCTGGCAGAAGCGATTTACAGAATAGAAAATAAAAAAGTTACAGTAAGAACACTTGACATATCACCATTTCGTGACGATTTAATTTTTGACGAAAAGGAAATGATTAAAACCGCAAGTTTTGACTTTCCTATAGAGGGTAAAAGCATAATTCTTACCGACGATGTAATCTATACAGGAAGAACAGTGAGAGCTGCCCTTGATGCGATTCTTTCAAACGGAAGAGCAGCAAAAATCCAGCTTGCCGTTTTGGTGGACAGAGGCCATAGGGAACTTCCGATTCGTGCCGATTATGTAGGTAAAAATGTACCTACATCAAGGAATGAAATCATAAAGGTTAAGCTTTCTGAAATCGACGGATGTGATAGTGTCGATCTGTTTGAAAAAGATAACTAAATTAAAAAAATCCTGCAAGAAATTGCAGGATTTTTTGTGTCTGAAAAAGCAAAAGGGGAAAACTATATTTTTTATGCATATTAATATGTGATTTTACTGCTAAAATCTTGACATTTTTAAGAATTTCTTATATAATTATTAGGATAAAATGCCATAGTTATGTAATAAAGGTTCCCTTGCGCAGAGGGGGCTGGATTGCCGAAAGGCAAGACTGAGGGATTGTAAATAAAAAATTATATATTAAGGAAGGCTAGAGATATGCAAAACGGAGTAAACGAAATTAGAGAGAAATTTTTAAGCTTTTTTGAATCAAAGGGATGCCTGAGACTTGGAAGCTTTTCATTAGTTCCAAAGAATGATGCAAGCTTGCTACTCATTAACTCAGGTATGGCACCTATGAAGAAGTGGTTTACAGGTGCAGAAGTTCCGCCAAGAAGAAGAGTTACAACATGCCAGAAATGTATCCGTACACCTGACATTGAGTGTGTTGGTAAAACTGCCCGTCACGGAACATTCTTTGAAATGCTTGGTAACTTCTCATTTGGTGATTACTTCAAGCACGAAGCTATTAACTGGGGATGGGAATTCTTAACAAAGGTTATGGAAATTCCTGAGGACAAGCTTTGGATTACTGTTTACGAAGAAGATGACGAAGCAAGAGATATCTGGATTAACGAAGTTGGAGTAAATCCTGAGCGTGTTATTAAGCTTGGCAAGGCTGACAACTTCTGGGAACACGGAACAGGCCCATGTGGTCCATGCTCTGAAATCCATGTAGACAGAGGTGAGCAGTATAGCTGTGGTCCTGACTGTAAGATGGGTTGTGATTGTGACAGATTCATGGAAGTCTGGAACCTTGTATTTACTCAGTTTGATAAGGACGAAGACGGTAACTATAATCGCTTGGCAAACCCTAATATTGATACAGGTATGGGTCTTGAAAGACTGGCTGCTGTTATGCAGGGTGTTGACAATCTTTTCGAGGTTGACACAGTTAGAAACATCATGAACCATATTTCAAAAATTGCAGGCGTAAGTTATAAGCAGGATGAAAAGGTTGATGTGTCTCTTCGTGTTATTACTGACCACATCAGAAGCACTGTTATGATGGTTTCTGACGGCGTAATTCCTTCAAACGAGGGTAGAGGCTATGTACTGCGAAGACTTCTTCGTCGTGCTGCCCGTCACGGAAAGCTTCTAAATGTTAAGGGTGAATTCTTATATCAGGTAGCAGATACTGTTATTGATGAATCAGCACAAGGATACCCTGAACTTGCTGAAAAGCGTGAATACATCAAGAAGATTATTAGAATTGAGGAAGAGCGTTTTGCAAAAACAATTGACAACGGTCTTGCAATTCTGAACGAATACATCAGCGAAATGAAGAAAAACGGCGAAACTGTTTTAACAGGTGACAAGGCATTTAAGCTTAATGATACTTATGGTTTCCCAATTGACTTAACAGTTGAAATCTGCGAAGAAGCAGGACTTTCAGTTGACCGTGACGGATATGACAAGGAACTTAAGGTACAAAAGGAAACTGCAAGAAATGCAAGAAAAGACGGCTCAAGCTGGGAAGATAATGACGGCTTTAAGTTTGAGGGAACAGAAGCAACAGAATTTGTTGGATATACTGACTTAACTTGTGATAGCGAAATTATTGCACTATCTTCAAATGGAGAAGAAGCTGACGGCATCGGCGAAGGAGAAAACGGCGTAATTGTTGCAAAGAAATCACCTTTCTATGCTGAAATGGGTGGTCAGGCAGGCGACATCGGTTTAATTGTAAAGGATGGCGCAGAAGCAAAGGTTATTGACACTAAAAAGAACGCAAGCGGTGTTTATATGCACATTGTTGAGGTTTCAAAGGGCAGCTTCACAAAAGGAGACAATGTAACACTTACAGTTTGCAAGAAGAACAGAACTGCAATCGGCAGAAACCACAGTGCAACTCACATTCTTCATAAGGCACTAAAGGAAACACTTGGTGACCATGTTGCACAGGCAGGTTCTGAAGTAAATTCAAAACATCTTCGTTTTGACTTTTCACACTTTGAGGCTATGACACGGGATGAACTTAAAAAGGTTGAGGTAAGAGTAAACGAAATGGTACTTGAAGCACTTCCTATAACAGTTCAGGAGCTTCCGATTGACGAAGCTAAAAAGCTTGGTGCAGAAGCACAGTTCGGCGAAAAGTACGGCGATGTTGTAAGAGTTGTTAAAATGGGTGACTACTCAATCGAGTTCTGTGGTGGTACTCACCTTACAAATACTGCTGAAATTGGCTTATTTAAGCTGATTTCTGAATCAGGTGTTGCTGCTGGTACAAGACGAATTGAAGCTGTTACAGGTGCTGGAGTTCTTGAATACATCGCTGAAAAGGATGCACTTATTGAAAAGACTGCCGTAAGCCTTAAGGCCAACAATGTAAATGAAATTGATATGAAAGCAGAACAGCTTGCAAATGAGCTTCGTGATACAAAGAAAAAGCTTGAAGCATTAAATGCAAAGGTGGCTGGAAGTAAGCTTGATGATGTATTAAAGAACAAGGTAGAAATCGGCGGTGTAACCGTTGTTTGCGGTCAGGTTGACGGTCTATCAGGCGGTGACCTTAGAACACTTGGCGATAACTTAAAGGATAAGATGGACTGTGGTATTGCAGTGCTGGCTTCCGTTGCTGATGGAAAGATAGCTTTCCTTGCCACTGCAACAAAAGAAGCAGTTAGCAAAAAAGTACACGCCGGTATGGTTATTAAGGAAATCACAGCAATAGCCGGTGGTTCAGGCGGCGGAAAGCCTGATATGGCACAGGGCGGCGGTAAGGACGAAAGCAAAATTGCCGAGGCTCTTTCAAAGGTACAAGCTATTATTGAAGCACAAATAGGATAAACTATGGATGGCGTAATAGTTATAAATAAGCCAACGGGACAAACTTCCCATAATCTTGTGGGTTTTACAAGAAGGCTTTTAAACATAAAAAAAGTCGGGCATACAGGAACTTTAGACCCTGATGCATCAGGAGTTCTTCCTGTTTGTATCGGCCGCGGAACAAAGGCGGCGGATATGCTGACGGCGTCTGATAAGGCATATCGTGCTCAGTTTATTCTTGGAATGACCACAGATACTTTGGACGCATCAGGTGAAATTTTAACAGAACAACCTGTAAATGCAACTAAAGAACAAATTGAAGATGTAATAAAAGGATTCATAGGCGAAATTTATCAAATTCCGCCTATGTTTTCTGCTATAAAAAAGGATGGTAAAAAACTTTACGAGCTTGCACGCGAGGGAATAACGATAGAGCGTGAAAAGCGTAAGGTTACTATATTCGATATCAAAATCTGTGAGATTGATATGGAGAATTTTGCCATAACTATTGAGGTTTTTTGCTCTAAAGGAACCTATATAAGAACTCTTTGCGAAGATATCGGAATGAAGCTTGGCTGCGGTGCATATATGAATACGCTGGTGCGTACAAAAAGTGCAAATTTCACTTTAGAGGAAAGCTACACTCCGGAAGAACTTCTTAAAATGAAGAAAGAGGGAATACTTGAAAAAGTTATAATCCCTGTAGATAAGCTGTTTTCGGATTATGAAGAAGTGATTTTAGATGCGTTCTTATCTTCAAAAGCAAAAAACGGAATTGCGATTAGAAAAAAAGGTTTAAAAGAGGGGAACCTCTACCGCATCTATGGTGAAAACAAAGAATTTTTATGTATATCAGAATATAAAGATGGTGCATTGTATTTAAAAAAAGCGTTTTGGAACTGATTTGGTGAAAAAAATGAAAGTTTATTTTTTCTGTGAAGACAACGGGTGTAAAAACAGCGGAATCCCCGTATGCCTTGGGAATGCAAATGAATATTTGAGCCTGTTAGCTGGTAGCTGTACTGCCGTGGGCAGCACGGATATTAGAGAAAACGACTTTCTCAATTCTGCAATTTGTCTTGGTGGTTTTGACGGAATTCATAAGGGACATAAAGCACTCTTTGCCGAGGCAAAAGCTCATGGCAAGTGGGGAGTTTTGCTTTTTGACAGAAACATTAAGGGAAACGAAAATCTGACAGTTCAAAGCGAAAAAATAAGGCTTATAGAAGAATATGGTGCAGATTATGTGGTAATTGCGGAGTTTTCTGAAAAGTTTTCAAAAAGGCTACCTGAGGAATTTGTGGACTTTTTAGAGAATATCTTAAAAGTGTCACATATAGTTTGCGGATATGACTACCGTTTTGGATATATGGCAACAGGCGATGCAAAAAACTTAAAGGACCTATGCAAAAAAGCAAAGGTTACAGTATCTCAGCCTGTTATGTACGATGATAAGCCTATAAAAAGCACAGACATAAGAAGTCTTATAAAAAATGGTGAAATAAAGCAGGCAAATGAGCTTTTGGGACATAACTATATAGTTTCAGGAATCGTTGAAAAGGGGCTTGGAAACGGAAGAAAAATGGGATTTCCTACTGCAAACATTTCATATTCTGATGAAAAGCTTTTGCCGGCTGACGGCGTATATTACGGTAAAATGTTTGGACTTTCTGCAGTAATAAATATTGGGAAAAATCCTACATTTGATGCGAAAAAAAGAACAGTAGAAGTTCATATACCTGACTTTTCAAAAGATATCTATGGCGAATTTGTATGCGTAGAGTTTTTAGAAAAAATCCGTGATGACATAAAATTTGACAGTATTGAAAATTTGATTGTGCAGATAAATAAAGACATAGATTATGTGAAAGAACGGTCTTTAAATCGGAAATAATATTAAAGTCAGGGACTTTACTTAAAATAAAAATGAGAATATTGACAATGGAAGGATAAAAGGGATAAATAATGTATCTTGTAGCAGGACTTGGAAACCCTGGGACACAGTATGAAATGACTCGTCACAATATCGGGTTTGAAGTAATAGATTATATTGCTGATAAGCATAATGTAAAAGTGAAAAAACTTAAGTTTAAGGGACTTTACGGCGAATTTTCCTGTAAGGGAGAAAAGGTTTTACTGTTAAAACCTCAAACATATATGAATTTGTCGGGGGAAAGTATCCGTGAATTTGTGGCATTTTTCAAAATTCCTGTAGAAAATGTAATCATCATAAGTGATGAAGTAAATCTTTCTGCAGGAAAGGTCAGAATCCGAAAAAGCGGTTCTGCCGGTGGACACAACGGACTTAAGTCAATAATCTATCAGCTGAACTCTGATAATTTTCCAAGAATTCGCTTGGGTGTTGATGCACCTCTTCGCGAAAAGGCTGACCTTGCAGACTTTGTTCTTGCAAGATTTTCCAAAGATGAAATCCCTGTTTTAGAGGATGCTATAATAAAGGCGGCATCTGCTGTTGAGGAAATTGTCGCAGGAAATATTGAAAGAGCAATGAATAAATATAACGGCTAAACGCCAAACAGGGTGATAGGATGAAAAAAGCTCTGAATTTAAAAAACTTACTGTCGGAATATTCTGAATATTCCGACTTTTGTGCTGCCCTAAAATCGGGAAAAACACCGGTTTCTCTGGCAGGAGTTGTGGAATCGGCTATTCCTCAATTTATTTTCAGCACAACAGATAACAAAAAAACGGTAGTAATAACATATAGTGACCAGGAAGCAAAACAGCTTCTGTTTGATTTGGAACTGTACACCGATAATGTGCATTTATTCCCGACAAAAGAGTATGTTTTCTTTGAAATTGATGCTCATAATCGTCATAGCGAAAATATGCGTCTTGAAGCACTACTTAATATGCAAAAAAATGGCGGTATTACAGTAACTTCCCTTGAGGCACTTCTGCAGTTTACAATTCCGCCAAAAACACTTAGTGAAAATACCCTTACCATAAAGCTTGGCGATGTGTTTGACCCTGCAGAACTTTCAGAAAGACTTATAAAAATGGGTTATATCCGTGAGGAAGAAGTGTCAGGAAAAGGACAGTTTTCCCTTCGTGGGGGGATTCTTGATGTTTTTTCACCACAAGAGGAAAACCCTTGCCGAATTGAATTTTTTGACATAGAAATTGACTCTATAAGAAGCTTTGATACTATGACACAGCGTTCCTTTGGTAATATCGAAGAAACCTGTATAATCCCGTGTCGTGAGCTTTCTGAGTTTGACAGAAAAAACTTGATTTCAAAGCTCGAGGACGAGATAAAAAGACTCAAACGAAAGAAAAGCAACCAGTCAAAAGCTATTGAGAATATAGAATCCGATATAGAGAAGCTTTCCCAGAATGTTGAGCTTAGCTCTGGTTGCCGATATATCGGAATGATTTATGACGAAATACCGACCCTTTTAGATTATATAGATGATGACACTTTAGTGTTTTTAATAGAACCAAAAAGGGTTAATGAGCGTGCAAAAACCCTTGTGTGGGAACAAAGCGAGATAATAGAAGATTTATCTGGCAAGGGACTTTTAATTTCAGGTAGTACAAAGCTTTGGGAGAACTATGACAGGGCAGTAGAAAAACTGCAAAACCAAAGGCTTGTATCAATAAATTCCCTTACCCACACTACCATAAACTACAATTATAATTCCATATTTAATTTCGTTACAAAAACCACAGTTTCGCTTCACGGCAAAGTGGAGTATCTTTATGATGACCTTATAAAACGGCAAGACAAAAAGGAAACGGTGGTAATTTTGGCATCCAATCGTTTGCGTGGTGAAAATTTAGCGGGAACACTAAACGATAAGGGCATAAAGTGTCGATATGTGCATGATGATTTGGAGTTTGAAAAGGGTGAAATAATTATACTTCGCGGGGAACTTTCAAAAGGTTTTGAAATCCCTGAAATTGGGTTCACCTTAATTTCTGATAAGGAAATATTCTCTGTCGGAATTAAAAAGTCAAAAAGAAAGGCAGAAAATGCAAACCGCTTAAAATCATATACCGATATAAATGTTGGTGACTATGTTGTTCACAGAGCCCATGGAATAGGTGAATATAAGGGCATAAAGAAGATGACAGCGGCAGGGGTTACAAAGGACTACCTGCATATTGCATACCGTGGTACAGATAGTCTTTATGTGCCTGTTGACCAACTTGATATGCTTTATAAGTATTCAGGAAAAGAAGGTGCAACTCGCCTTTCAAAGCTTGGCGGAACTGAATGGAACAAAGCCAAGCAAAGAGTGCGTGAGGCAACAAGCGACATGGCAAAACAGCTTGTTAGCCTTTATGCAGAGCGTGCAAATACAAAGGGGCATGCTTTTTCTTGCGATACTCCGTGGCAACGGGATTTTGAGGATAGGTTCTTGTATCAGGAAACTGAGGACCAGCTTCGTTCAATAGAAGAAGTTAAAAAAGATATGGAAAGCGAAAAGCCTATGGATAGGCTTTTATGCGGTGATGTGGGTTACGGAAAAACAGAAGTGGCACTTCGTGCCGCTTTCAAGGCAGTTACTGACTCAAAACAGGTGGCATATCTTTGCCCTACAACTATCCTTGCTATGCAACAATATGAAACCTTTTCAAAGAGAATGGAAAAGTTCCCGATAAAGGTGGAAATGTTGTCCCGATTCAGAACACAAGCGGAGCAGACAAAAATTTTAAAGAAGCTTAAAACCGGGGAAATTGATATAATAATAGGAACACACAGAATCCTGCAAAAAGACTTGGAGTTCCGCGATTTAGGACTTTTAATAATAGACGAAGAGCAGAGATTTGGTGTTGCGCACAAAGAGCGACTAAAGGAGCTTAAAAAGAATGTGGATGTACTTTCCATGACGGCAACGCCAATTCCGAGAACACTTCACATGTCTATGGTATCTGTTCGCGACATGAGTCTTTTGGAAACACCGCCTGAGAACAGATATCCTGTTGCAACTTATGTGCTTGAGCATCGTGAAGATGTGTTGATTGATGCTATGAAAAAGGAGCTTTCCCGTGGTGGTCAGGTGTTTTATCTTTATAACCGCGTTGCAGGAATTTACAGAACTGCTGAATGGATTAAGAAACAAATCCCTGAAGCAAATGTGGCGGTTGGTCACGGAAAGATGAACGAAGACGAGCTTGAGGACATTATGTACGATATGGTTAACGGGAAAACCGATATTCTGGTTTGCACAACCATTATTGAAACAGGACTTGATATCCCGAATGCTAATACGATAATTATCGAAAATGCGGATAAAATGGGACTCGCCCAGCTATATCAGCTTCGTGGAAGAGTGGGAAGAAGTGCAAGAAATGCTTATTGCTACTTAACCTATAAGCGTGATGGAATCTTATCTGAAACAGCAGAAAAACGACTTAGTGCCATTAAGGAATTTACTGAGTTTGGTTCAGGCTTTAAAATTGCCATGCGCGATCTTGAAATAAGAGGAGCAGGGGATATTTTAGGTGCACAACAACACGGACACATTGATTCTGTGGGATATGATATGTACTGCAAAATCCTTGCCGACAGCGTAAAGGAAGCGCAAGGGTTAGAAGCAAAGGAGGAAGTTGCTGCAAGTATCGACATAAAGGTGGATGCCTTTATTCCGGAGCGGTATATTAAGAGCAGTAACATAAGAATTGACACCTATAAACGAATTGCAGCAATAGAAAATGAGGACGATGCATCCGAGGTAACAGACGAGCTTTGTGACCGTTTTGGCGATTTGCCACAGCCTGCACATAACCTTATTATGATTGCAGAAATTAAAGCACTTGCCGGCAATATAGGCATTGAGAATATGGTAGAAAAAGGTGAATATGTCCACTTTGAGTTTAAAGAAACAGCTCTTTTGCCTGAATATGTTCAATATATAATTCAGAACCATTCGAAGGATGCAGTTATAAGTGCTATGAAAAAACCTACAATCAAATACAGATTTGGTGATAAGAAAAAAGAACTTTCTAATATTAAGTTTTTATTACAACGCCTAAATGAATTGCATAATACAAAATAATAATGTATAATAGCAGTATAAGATATAAAAATTAAGAAGTGAGGTGTCATAGATGAAGAAGCTTTTAGTTTTAATGCTTTCCGTTTTGCTTTTGACCTCATGCGCAGGAAAACCTGTTGCTACGGTTGGAAATATAAAGATAACCCAAAGTGAATTTGCATTCTATCTTAATTCTATTAAAAATCAGATGAGTGATACCGAACTTCAGACAGACGAAGATTGGGAAACCAAGGAAATTGAAGGAAAAAAAGCCATTGATGTTGCGAAACAACAGGCAATGGATAATGCTGTAAGAAATGCTCTTTATATTGAAGCGGCAGAGTCTGCAGGTCTTTCTCTTTCCGATGAAGATAAAATAACAATACAGAATACAAAAGAACAGCTTGTAGCTGGCTATGGTTCAAAAAAAGCGTATAATGAATTTTTAAAGAACAACAATATAACTGATGAATTTATTGAAATGATGTGCAAATCTTCTGTCTATTACGATAAAATCGGACAGATGATAACTGAAGAAAAAACTGTTTCAGATGAAGAGTTAAAGTCATACTTTGAGGAAAACAAAATTAACTTTGAAACAGAAATAAGAAAGGCGAAGCACATTTTAATTGCCACGATGGACCCTCAGACAAATCTTCCGAAATCTCAGGAGGAGCAAAATAAGGCGAGCGTTTTAGCAAAGGAAATATTTGACAGAGTACAAAATGGCGAAGATTTTGATAGTCTTATGCGCGAATACTCAGAAGATCCGGGACTTAGCACAAACCCTGACGGGTATGTGTTTGAAACAGGGGAGATGGTCCCTGAATTTGAGGAGGCAACTGACTCTGCCAAAATCGGTGGAATTGCTTTTTGTAAGTCAGACTTTGGATATCATATCATAAAAAGACTTCCGATATCTTTTGATGAGATAAAAAACAAAGTGCAAAGCGAGTTTTTTGGAAAACTTATTGATGAAAAAGTTGAAAGCTGGAAGAATGAATTTTCAATTGAAATCAAACAAAACGAAGAGATACTTGCAAAAATAAAATAAAAAAAGTCCGGAATTTTCCGGACTTTTTAATTTTGCTCATCGCTCAATTTTCTTGAAAAGTTTATGTATGTCCTTGGAGATATGGACTCGTGATTTTTAAATACAGTTGAGAAATAGTTACTGTCGTCAAAACCTGACATCAGAGCTATTTTTGTTATACTGTAATTTGTGGAATGCATCAGGTTTTTCGCAAACAGTATTTTTGCTGAAATAATGTATTCCTTAAATCCAAAGCCTGTTTCCTGCTTAAACTTTCTTGAAAAATGTGTCGGACTCATAAAAAATTTTTCCGCAACGGAGGTCAAGGTAATTTCATTGATTTCCGGCGTTCCAACAAGACTGTTGATATATTTTACCGATTCCTCTATAACAGTTGGCTTGTGGTCTTCTATAAGAGGTGCATTATCCGCTGTAATAAGCCTTGAAAGAGTGATTAAAATTTCACTGAGCTCATACTTTAACATAATATCACAGTTATCATTTTTGTATTTAAATTCCTTATAAATTTTTGAAAATAAAAGGTCAATAAGTGAAAAATCTTTCTCATCAATCGAAAACCTTTTAAACTTGAAAAGGTTCGAAATTGTCTCAGATAGGGCATCATCAAGGGAAGTTGAGTAGAACCGTATTACAAAATAAGTAGAATCACCATCTTCATAAAGTCGGGCTTTATGGATGGTGTTTTTATTTGTGAGAATAACGGTTTTTTGTTCAACGGGGATAATCTCGTCGTCAATAAAGTATGTAAAATGTCCTGATCTTACATAAAGAAGCTCGTAGTAAGGATGTGAATGATTTTCCGATTCAACATATCGTTTGTTTTTTGATTTAGATACATTTATTCCGTAAATATCAGAGAATTCAAGCATGATTTTACCTCCCATTCAAACTAATTTTATTATACTATAACCTTTGATTTTTTGTCAATTAAATTTTTGTAAAAATAGATAGAAAATGGTTTCAATATGGAAAATTAGGTAAAAAGTATAAAAAAATGATATGCAAATATGATAAAAAATTAAAGATTGAAGAAAATACGACAAATTTGTTATAGAAAATATACAGCGTAAGATTTATAATAAGAATGTAATTGGATATTTTGAAAAAGGGAGATGATACATTTGGAAAGACTATTTAAAGGCGCAAACGCCATAGTTTTGACACCTTTTACAGAGGATGC
>JAZNWI010000076.1:0-9782 GCA_045593305.1 Clostridia bacterium
TTATATTCAAATATTGTTAATTTTATATTAAAATATCAGATAATTCACTTACTTCAATATATAAGACCTATGCAAAAACAAAAAACTGCCTGTTCAATACAAGCTCGAACAGACAGCTTTACATATTACTTTTGTGTGCCTACAAAGTATTGACTAATCAAAGAAATGCCTCTTTTTTACCATTTCTTAATTCCTGTTCCTTTAACAGGCTTACACTTTAATTTTTCCTGCATTTTATCAAGTGCTTTACCGAAATTAGTAATTTAAGGAAACCACCGTAAACCCAATAACAGTGCGGGTTTACAAATATTTGTGCTTTGATGTATTTTTCCTCTAGTTAGGCTTATTTGCAGCAAAGTGTCAACTTCTGACCAATCCGTATTTCACCTTAATTCTATCAAGCTTTTCTATCATAGGTTCTGAAATAAACCAAAGGAAAATAGCTGTTGCAAAAGCATGAACTACATCAAGCGGCACACCGGCAATGTAGCTGGATAAAATCATATCCCACGTGATGTTATTCTGCCACATAATGATTGAAGCAGGGTTCAGGATACCTCCGTAAATAACAAGTGTCGTTAAAAATCCAAAAATACTAAGGAATATTTTGTTCTTTTTTATTTCATCTTTCCTGAAAAGTAGTCCTGCCAAAAAGCCGATAATTCCAAGAGCAAACATTTGCCACGGAGTCCAAGGGCCTTGCCCAAAGAAAAAGTTTGAAACGAAGCCTGCGGTTGCACCAACTAAAAATCCCGTTTCCGCTCCGAAACATAGTCCTGATATAATTAAAATTGCCACGGTTGGTTTAAAATGTGGAGTCATGAAAAATACAGTTCTTCCCGCAACCGCAATGGCACACAGGACACTTACCACAATTATTTCTCTTGCTTTTGGCTTTCGTGACTCAAATAGCATTACGAATGGAATTAGCGTTTCAAGTATAATTAAAAGGCTTATAAAATAATATTTTCTGTCACCAAAAAAATGTGTTCCTGCATATATGGTAAGCGGAACTAAAAATAGTGGCAGCAGTGTAGTAAAAAGTATTTTTTTATTAAGCTTCTTTTCTGATTTTGTATTATGCGTGGGATAAACTTTTGCTTCTTTTTTTGACTCTTTTTTCCATTCTGTTTTATTGGCTTTTCGTTCTCTTTTAGGAACATTGCCACCGCAGGCAAGGATTATATCTTCTGCTAAAACCGCATCAGGGAGCACTGTTCTTGCCATACGGTTTGCAGATGTGGTATAAAAGCTCTTGCCTTTAAAAAACTCTCTTGGTGCACCTTGCGATGTTATATTACCGTCAAACATAAGAGCACAGCAGTCGGCATACTCCGCACAAAACTCAATGTCGTGGGATACCATAACGATGGTTATGCCTTTTTCTTTCAAGTCCGTAAGAATGTCTGCAAACTCCTCTTTAAAATGTGCGTCCATACCTTTTGTTGGCTCGTCAAGGAGTAATATTTCAGGTTCCATAAGAAGTATTTTTGCAAGAGCAGTTCGTTGTTGTTCACCGCCTGATAAATCGTAAGGATGCGACTCCAGAAGGTCTTCTATTCTGCAAAGCACAGCCATACTATGTACTCTTTGCTTTTTTTCTTCATTTGTAAGTTCCTTTTCGGATAAAATCTCCATCAGGTCAAGGAAAACAGTTTTCTTAACAAATAAGCTTTGCGGATTTTGAGGAAGAACACCCAAAAGTCCGTCATACAAATTATTGATTTTCGAAATACTTTCCCCCTTGATTTTTACATCTCCTCGGTATGGTTTGTTAAGACTTGATATCAAAGAAAGTGTGGTTGTTTTTCCTGCTCCATTTCCGCCAACAAGGCAGAATAGTTCGCCTTTATTCACTTTTAAATCAAGTCCCTTTACAACGTCAGGCAGATTTTTTTCGTATCTGAAATATGCGTCCTTTATTTCGATTACAGTATCAGTGTTTCTTTGTTCTTTATCCTTCGGAATTGCACCTGCATTTAAAGTGTTCTCTTTTGAATATTCCAAAAGCCACATTCTGCCACTTCTTACAGCCAATGGACAAGGCAAAGAATTTTCAACGCACCCATGCACTTTCATAGGAGTTGGAAGTGCCTTACACATATCATGATTTATGTCTTTTAAAATACTACCAACTTTCTTTGGTGTTTCGTCTGCAACAATTTTGCCATCATCCATAACAATAACTCTGTCTGCCAATGGAAAAGTATCTTCAAGGCGATGCTCTGTGAGAATAACAGTTGTTCCAAGCTCGCGGTTTATCTTTTCAAGAGTTTTCAAAAGCTCCCCTGCGGCGATTGGGTCAAGCTGACTTGTTGGCTCGTCCAGAATCAAGACAGATGGACTCATCACCATTACAGATGCAAGATTTAAAAGTTGCTTCTGTCCGCCTGAAAGCTCGGTCACATTTTTATAAAACCAATTTTCTATTCCGAAGAATGATGCCATTTCCGAGACTCTTGCCCTGATTTCGTTTTTCTCAATCCCAAGGCTTTCAAGGCCAAAAGCCAGCTCGTGCCATACCTTATCGGTTGCAATCTGATTATCAGGATTTTGCATTACAAAACCAATACCCGATGCCTGCTCTTTTGTATCACAATCCGCAAGTAATTTTCCATTAAAATAAATACTTCCATCTAGCTTTCCAAAAGGTGACAATGAAGATTTTAAAAGTCTTAAAAGTGTAGTCTTACCGCATCCCGATTTTCCGCAAAGAAGAATAAATTCGCCCTGATTAACCGTAAAATTTATATCACAAAGAGCCTTATCGCATCTATCAGGATAGGTAAAACTCAAATTTTCGACCTTAAAACTTTCCATTTTCTCACCTCCCAAAGTTCAATAATTATAGGACATACACAAAGTAGCAGGTATGATGTAAATACGCTTATTCCAAATACTGAAAACTCTGTCTTTTGTATTGACGGATAAAATTTAAAAGACATTCCGCCCATCAAAGCTCCCACAAAAGTGTATATTCCCAAAATCAAAATGCAAATAAGTGCTTTTTTATCCCGTTTGTCAAATGTAAATATTGAAAAAGTCGTTCTTCCCGGTATGCCGTAGCCACGGGATTTCATACTGTCTGCAGTATCAATGGCGTTTTCCAAAGACCAGGTAGTCATAATTGACAATATATTAAGTCCTGATTTTGCACGCTTTATAAGGCTTCCGTTTGATGCGTCCCGACCTATGCACTTTTGAGCATTGGTTACCACCTTAAGCTGATGAGCAAACTTTGGTACAAACCGCAATGTCATAGAAATAATAAGGGACATTGCAGGAATAACCTTTCCAAACAGATATATAAACTTATCGCTTGTCATAACTTCGTTATAGCAAGAAAAATGACAGATAACGCTTACAATCATCGTAGCCGTGCATAGTCCATAAATTATTGACTCAAAAGTCAATGGATTTCCGCTTGGGAAATAGGCTATAATGGTAACTCCCTCGTGATTAAAGAGAGGGTTTATTAGTGCCATTACTAAAACCATTGGAAGCATATATATTAAGTTTGTTTTGACCTGTTTTCTGCCCTTTAGCATAACAGAATACGCAAAACCTGACGCAAGTGAAATGCCAAGGCACACAGGGTGCAAAAATACGCAACTAACCCCGATTACAAACACAAAGTATGTGAAATTTACAATGGGGTGATATGTTTTAAACTCGTTCATTTTATAAATCTCTTCCCATATTGCAAGTGTATAAAAACTCTATTTTATCTCCATTTTTAAGCTGATATTGAGAACAACCAACGGACGGAGTTTTTCCGTTTACACGATATATCCAACCTGAAAGATTCCCACAATCAAACTCATATAGGTTTCCTATACCTTCGATATAACTACTGTCATACATCGAAACCTTGCTGAATTCAAAATGTATTTTTTGTTTTTTTAGTTCCCTTTCCAATACATCAAAAACAGTGTCACCCTCTGAAAATTCCAGTTCCGACTCAGGTAAAACTATTCCGTTTTCGGGTAATAAATGCACCTTTTCAGGAGCAAGCTTTTCCATATTGTTTAAGATGGTATCGCATTTTACTGCAAGACTACAAATGAGTGTGTTTTTTTCTTTAATTGTCTCAGTAGGTATCGGAGTTACAGTTTCATCCGGTGCCTCTTGTGGCTCCACGGTCTCCAAAGGAGGCACAGGTGTTGGTATTGGTGCAACCGTTTCTTTCTGTTCGTTCCCTGTAGGTTTTGCGGGTTCTACCCGCTCGTCTATGGCAGGCTCTACTGTTTCTGATAAAACAGGAACATCTGTTGATTCGTTTGTCTGTTCAGGCAAATAAAAGCTTATGGCTAAAATTATTATGGTTATCCCTATGGTAATAATGACACCTTTAAATTTTTTCACAAAATTCATATAAGTTCTGCCTTTCCAAGCATTCTGTATAACATAACCGCAATTTTTTCACGTGTTACAGTTTCTTTAGGAGTAAGCGTAGTTGCATCGTTTAAAATTCCGTCCTTAACGCAATATCCCATAGAAGAAATTGACCATGTAGATACGATATTAAAATCTTCAAACTTTTCCAAAACATCCTTGGCAGAAAGCACGTCCATATCTGTTTTTATACCAGCAAGTTTTGCAGCACGCTCTACCATAGCTGCTGCTTCTTCGGTTGTAATTGTGCCCTGCGGATTAAATTCATTGTGTGATACTCCCTTTACGATACCATAGTGGTAAGTAGTTTTAATGTATGGAGCATACCATTCATTATCATCTACGTCCACAAACTTCATTCCCGTTTTTTCAGGTAGTCCCAATGCATTTACTACGATTGTCGCAAACTCTGCTCTTGTCATTGTGGCGTATGGGTCATAGCTTTCAGCAGTTTTTCCGTTTATAATGCCACGTTCGGCTAGAAACTCGATTTCAGCTCTGCCTGTGCAGTTTTCAATATCTGCAAAAGTCTTTCCCTTATTTATAATTTCCTTATATGTAATGTCTTCATGTTTGCCGTAAAGTCCAAACCTTGATGTTGCTTCCGTATTAGATTCGTCATTAACTCCTGATGAGCCACGTTCTTTTGTGTAATCATCAGTATAGTACCACAAAACAGTAGAATCTTTTGTCAGCTTTGTTTCACGACAACCTGTGTTTTTGTGTACGCCATCAACGGTAAACATCCACCCTGAACGATTTCCATGGTCAAATTCTCTTAGGCCACCAATTTCGGAAACATATCCGTTTTCTTCTGTAAATTCAATGCCTGCTTTTTCAAGGACTTCTGCAAGTGCAACATAAACTGTTTCATTCTTATCAATAGACACACGGCTTGACACTAATTCGTCATATTTCTCGGAATTATTTTTATAAGTATAACTGTTGTTACACTCATCACCGTGAACCATTACCTTTACAGTTATACGAAGTTTTCTCGGAGCAGTACTACCGCCACCTGATGTGGTTATTTTAGTAACAGTAATTTTGCATACGCAAGGAACAATATTCTTGGCATCTGTATATGCCACTGCATAATAGGTACCGGGTTCAAGATTTGAAGTCGCAATTTGTACTTTGCCTTCTTCATCTGTAGTAAGTACTTCGGTGTTTGTTCCCAAAAGTTCAACCTTTGCACCTGTATAAGGCGATGCAACCTGATTCCAGTTCTCATCATATCCAAGTGCATTTAATGTTAGTGTGACGGAAGAACCTTCTTGGACTGATACAGTGTTTTCATTAAAGTATGAATAAGAATCACTCCAGTACAATGTGTCATAATAATTGAAAGCAGTCAGGTAGTCACCGGCATTTACAACATCATTAAGACTCCAGCAACTTGCATTATTCAGGTAATAGCCGCTGGATGCCGAAACTCCTTCAGTTCCTTTTCCCCATAGAATTGCAAGGGACAAGCCATAATCACCAACAAATGTGCTGTATCCTGCACCTGCACCGCCATCGTAAAATGCCTCGTGTGTTGCATATAAAGCCTCATCAACTGTAAGCATGCCGTTTTTGTCAAGGTCAGAAACCGTAACCTTTGCACCGCCAACATAACCACCGTTTTTGTCAGTAACAATATTGCCATCATCCACGATAGTTACAAATACATCAACAGGGTCTGCTTCGTTTTCTTCAGGTTCAGAGGTTTCCGGAGTGGCAAGGTCATCATAAATTTGACCATCTGTGCCAAAATCCCAGTATGAAACGCCGTCCTTATGAGCTTTTCTGTACGCATCGTATGCCTGCATAATCTGATATGTAGCCATTGTGTTTAAAGAAGACTCGTAAAGATAGCCGTTTCCGTCAGTATTGCGGTAGGCTTCAAGAGCTGTTATGATATTTTCCTCCGCACTATTGCCAAAGCCGTTTGCAGGGTCAGTTACATCAATTCCAAGAGATGCAAGAGCCAACAATACTTGTGCGGTTGTATTTGGGTTATCGTCATAGTCCCAATCTGCTGAAATGGTGTCAGCTAAGAACTCAACCGCTTTTTCAATAGCAGTTGCTACAGCTTCATCGCTGATATATGGAGCCAACGCCTGCACGCAGATTGCAGTCATATCAACATCGGCCGTTTCGGTATCAAATAAACCAAATCCGCCATTTTCTGTTTGAAAAGTTAGAAGTTTTTCAATAATCGCGTCTTTATACCATAGAGCATCTTGCGGAATTTCTGCATTTGATGCATAGATAGCTAAAAGCGAGTACGCTAGTTCGTTTGTTCCGCTTGTAAGTCTTTCGCTGTTGCAAACAAGTTCGATCAGATTGACGCCCTCAATGTCGCAAGCATCTTTACCCATAATGGTAAAGGCTAAAGCCGCTTTTGCCGCATCTGTTGGCTTAACATTCGCATCCCATCCTTTAACTGTTTCAGTTAAAGATTGTGTGTATTCTGCAAGTATAGCAGAATCAATGGTTTTTCCGCCTCGAAGCATAGTGATAACAGCCCAATCAAAACCATATGCAACACCTTCTGCATTATGCATTTCTGTCAGCTTTTCGCTAAGATAAGCGCTGGCACTTCCAATACCTGCACTCATGACATCATAAATGTCATTTTCGCTTGCATAGGATACTGATGATGTACCGATAATCATAATTATCGATAGCAGTAAACATAAAATTTTTTTGAGTTTCATTTTGGTAATTCCTTTCTTTGTTTGCCGGGCAATAAAAAAGCCGCGGCAATTTTTTAATGTAAAAAATTACCACAGCTGAGTTTTCCTGTGAGCATCACAATTCGCACCAAAAATAGCGCTTCCTGATATTTTAGGACGCGAAAACATTATTCCTATGCCTTTGGCACGTACGGAATAACATCAAAGCAGGTCTTGTGACTCGCATCATATAGACAATTTCGTCCGCATTTTTATATCCTGCCTTCTCAGTTTCCCAATGACTATCTTTTGATAACGGATATAAAAACTTCGATGCATACACCGACAGTTATCGCAGAGGATTCTCACCTCATTCCCTTTTCACCTGCCATACCCAAACGGCATGGCAGACACTTTGTGTGAGTTATTAAGTTTTACTTGTTTATTTTAACATAAATCCATTTTTAAATCAACAAAAAACAAACTTATTTTATAATAAATCAAACAAAAAGAGGCAGAATCTGCCTCTTTTCATTACCACTTTTTAATGCCTGTTCCCTTTATCGGTTTGCACTTTAACTTTTCCTGAAGCTTATCCAAAGCTTCACCGAAATTAGTAATTTAAGGAAATCGCTGTGAACCGCATAGTGGTATGGGTTTACGACTGTTTGTGTTTTGGGTTATTTTTTGGTTTTTCGATACTTTTGATTGGTTAAGAATAATGCAAGGCCATTCGTAATATGTTAGTTTTGAATGCGTCAGATTTTCCGTATTTTATCCTTTCATAGCATCTTCTTTAGGTATATTTAGTATCACACACTTCTAATTTCTACATATTCGCCGATCTCTTTGTACCATTCATACATCCTAGCAAAGATCTCTAAAATAATACCCTTTTGTTCATCTAATGCCTTAGGCAAGTCGTCAATTCCCTTTAAGTAAATAACAGCAGGAGTTCGTATATGGCTACTTAACATATCCCAAATTGCATCAGGATTTTTCCCGCACCACATCGGGAAATCCATTCCAGCAATTATTCGTTCATACATATCCCAATACGTTTTGCAACCTTTGAAATCTATTTCATATCCTTTCATCATAACACCTCCTGTGTCAATTCATAAAAAGTTTCATAATGATCGTATGTTGCAAACATAAGACCGTCATTTGAATACAGAATTCTGTGCCCATTTCTATATCCACCCGTATAATTTATATCTGCCTCATACCACATTCTTCCAGGGCTTTCCGGCAATTTTTTACTATAGTCATAATATCTATTTCCCCCTATAGTAGCACCCGGCATCACCTTTCTTAAGTTTCCTATTACGTTTATCCAACCCTTCTTTTTAGCAACCTCTTTAGTTACATAGTTATTGGGCAAACTTTTGCACAGATACAACCAATTGTCTGCACCATTTTTTCCATCCATAGTTGCCGTTCCAATTTGAATTGATTCCACTGATTTTATTTCGCAGTTACAAAAATCATGAACTGGAATATTATCTGGAGGATCACTTCTTTCATACACCTTCCCATTTTTATCTTTACAATAAGTGCATGTTCGTGGGCCGAAATGAGTAATCCAATTAACCCAACTTATACTTTCTGAAGTTATCGGGTTAAATCCTTTTTTTCCCAAAATTTTTAACGTGATTTTCGCTGTTGTTAAGCCGCTGCTCACACAAATCACCTCCTTACCACTTCATATAGAAGTATATCAAACAATAAGGTGACATGTGGGACATCTTTGCAACAAAGAATTGTGCAATACTTTCTATTTATTGTATCACATCTATATGATACTCGCAAGCAAAAAAGAGGCAGAATTCTGCCTCTTTTTTTACCATTTTTTAATACCTGTTCCCTTTACCTGCTTGCACTTTAACTTTTACTGAAGTTTATCTAAAGCTTCACCGAAATTGGTAATTTAAGGAAATCCTTTCGCTTAGTCATATTTTTTAAAAATATTCTCTTTTAAATCCGGCATATACTTCACATTTACGCTATCGGTAGGGCACCTGCCGAAGTGGCTTTTATATGCCCTGAAAAATGCTGAATAGTCCGAAAATCCACACTTTAAGCAAACTTCCGTGGCCTTTCCTCCTGCGTAAATTTCTCTTTGTGCAAGGGCAAGGCGTTTTGCCGTTATGTATCTTTTTGGTGTAATTTTCAAGTGCTTCTGAAACAAATGATGAAGATGACTTTTTGTAATAAAAAGCTCACTGCAAATATCTTCAATGCCGTTTAGTGTAAGCAGATTATCATCAATATATGAAATAGCTTTCAGCACCAGGGAATTCGTTGCTTCGTAGCTATTTCTTCCTTGTGAATTTGTTTCTATTATGATATTGAAAAAAATCTCCTCTATTAGATTTTTCATCATTCTGTCAAGACTTTTTCCTGTAAGAGTTTCGCTGTAATAATCCATTTTTTTGAAAATATTTATTATATTCTCATTTTCTCCAAAATCAATTATATTGATATCTGCATGAATCTTTTTATAAATATTAAATGGCAATTTTTTTTCATCATACAAAAAATTATATCTCTCGTATTTTTCAGGACCGTCAACCAAAATGCAATGCCAGTCGGTAGGTCGGGACAGTACGAGCGTGTTTTTTTTGAGTTTATATTTTTTACTGCCTACAACATAGGAAACATTTCCTGATTTAAAGAAAATCAGTTCGGTTACATCATGAAAATGGAATTTGAAATCGTCAG
>JAZNWI010000077.1:0-10512 GCA_045593305.1 Clostridia bacterium
ATAGTAGAATCCGTCGGTTACATAATTGTTGTACTTAAATGCAGTTTCCAAAACAAGTCCGTCGCCGGTGTGCTTCATAAGCTTGTGATCCAAAGTAGTGCTTTCAAAACCATTTGAATCAACAATCATTAAGTCATCGCCATTTTTATATACTCTTCCGCCACGATTATCAACATCCCAACCCGACAAAGTGGCGATTGTTGTGTCTCCGAACGTATTATTCATGGCTCCGTTAAATCTTTCCTGTAAAAGATATGTAGCATTGCCATTAAACAGGTCAGTAGTACCAACTGTTGCACTGGTTTCTTCTGCTAAAACTCCTGTCGGTGCTACTGTTGGTAACATACCAAGTGCCATAACACAGACTAATATAAATGACAAAATTTTTTTTATTTCTCTTTTCATAATGATGCCCTCCCGTGTGCACATTTCTCCTTTTATAGTATTTTATCATAGAAATCAAACAAATGCAATATTTCGCAAAAAAAAATGCTTCATAATGTAGAGCACTTTTTATGATTAGCTTTGTTCCTTCTTAATTTCTGTTAATTAAATAATTTACACCTTAAATTTTCCCTGAAGCAGTTATTTAAACTCTATCTCGTAACAAAAGCGAATATGGACACACTGCAAAGTAGTGCCAAAGTTACTTTAAACCTTGATATTAGTAGCCTTTTTCATTTTATAAGTACATCATCGTAAATATATAATTATTATATCACTTCAAAAAATAGTTATATTGAACAGGAAGAAAATATATATTTTTGTTTCCGTTCAATGAAAAAAAGGCATATGAACATAAATTTGTTCATATGCCTTACCTCTTTTTTATTATTTATAAACCACTATTTTTGATGTTTTGAATCCATATCCAGAAATATAGTCATCGCTTGTAAGCTTTATTATAACTCTTCTTCCAGGAACTTCCACTGTTTTTCCTGCTAGTTCTGTACCGCTATATTTTCCGATTCGGTTGTCATTTTCATCATAAATGTAGATATAGTCTACATTTTCTTCTGTTTCGGTGAGTTCATCAAATGTTACTTCTATTTTTGTACCTATTTCAGATTCATATACTTGAGTAACCGCTTTGCCATTTTCATATGGATGAGGTGATTCAAGAACGGTGTCAACATCAATGGTCGGGCTTACATAGTATTCAAGTGATTTTCCAAGAATTTTCATTGAGTCTGATGTTCCCCAGAAGAATGCTTTAACTGTGTAGCCAAGAGCTTCACCTTCTACATCTGCTACAAACTCTCCTTCCGATGCTGTTGGTTCGCCTGTAACCTCTCGCAAGCTCGCCTTCACAAGTCTGTTCTCATTGTCATACAATGCTATTGCCAGTCTATAGTCTTCAAAAGCAGCTTCGGTCCACACAAAAACTCTGATTTTTCCGTCTTCAATTATAGGTTCTGACATAACGCCATTTACAGGCATTGTTGAATTGTATATAACATGAACTGTCTGTGAAAGCCCCATATTATCTTCCGTTTTTAAAAGAAGTTCTTCATACGCTTCTTCATCGCCACCATATACAATTGTGTTAATCGGTGTTCCCATAAACACGCCATCACCAACAGCTATAACACTTTCAGGAATCATTACCTTATAAAGATTTGGTATGCAGCCAAATGCACAATCCCCAATGGTTGTAAGTCCTTCAGGTATAATAAGTGCTTCAAGGTAGCGGTTATCTCTTAATGCTCCGTTTGCAACACTTTCAACACCTTTAGGAATTCTATAAGTTGTATCATTTCGTGATATAGGGTATGCCAAAAGCTCTTTATTTTCGATATTGAAGAGTACACCATCTTCTGCAGTAAAATATTGGTTCTGCTCATCAACACTAAAACTTTCAAGATTCCACATTCCCTCAAATGCATTTTCCCCTATTGAACTTACATTTTTAGGAATATTAAGGTTTTTAATTCGTTCGCATAGGGCAAAGCTTCTGTCGCCTATTGTCTCCACCGTCTCTGGAATAGTAATGTTTTCTACTTCAAAGCTGTCGCGGAATGCATCATTTCCTATTGCGGTTATTCCTTCACCTATAACAATGCTTTTTATGATATTGCTATATTCTCCCCAAGGTCTTTCCATTGGCAGTTCATCTTCGGGTTCGTTAAAATCAGGAATTTTTCCAGTTCCACTTACAGTAAGAACACCATCTTCCAAACTCCATTTTATGTTTTCTCCAATACTGCCTTCGCTTGATATACTGATATTGCAATAATCAATACAACTCTCATCATTGGTCATAGCAACAATCGTAGCACTTCCAGCACGATGAGCAGTCACCAATCCGTCTTCTACGCTTGCTATAGTTTCATCTGATGAACGCCATACGAGGACATCTTCAATTGTTTCAGGTGAAATTGTTGCATTTAACTGCACAGTGCCACCTATTTTTAGGGTTGCATTTTCTTTGTCAATTGAAACTCCGTTTGCATATTCTGCATCGGCAATCAACTGCGCTGCATTTAAATCTTCATTATTATTTTCCTTGATGATTTCATCCCATTCTTCGGTGCTTCCCTCATATAAAATTGTGGAAAGATTATTAACCTCATAAAATGCACTGGCTTCAATTTTTTCAAGTGCGGAGTTTATTTTGACTTCGCGCAGGTTCTGGCAATTGTAAAATACACTCCATCTTACAGTTTCAATGTTTTTACCAAATGTAACACTTTCCAGCATACTACAGTTAGCAAAAGTATTTCCTGAAATTTCCGTTATTCCATCCGGCAATTTTACGCTTCTAAGTAATGGGTTGTTGTTGAATGCACTCATACCTATTGTAGTTACAGAATCCGGAATGCGTATATTCACAAGTTCTGAACATTCTGCAAATGCTTCATTTCCTATATAGGTAAGACCATCAGGAAGTATGATAAAAGACAATCCTGAACGATAAAAAGCATAGCTTTCTATTCTCTTAACTCCGTCAGGAACAACAAGAAATCCTCGCTTCCACTTTGGATAAAAAATCAGCGATGTTTTATCCTTGCTATATAAAGAACCATCTATTTCTATGTATGCGTTGTTCTCTCCATCAACATATATATTGTTTAAGTTCTGGCACATAAAAGCTGCTTCTCCTATGGATGCAACGCTTGATGGAATATATATCTGGCTTATGTTCTGACAGTATGCAAATGCTCTTCCACCGATTTTTTCAAGGCCTTCAGGCAGTTTAACATCTCCGCTTAACTGACAGCTTGAAAACGCGTTTTCTCCGATTTCTTTAAGTGACTTAGGGAAGTTAAAGATTCCTGATATCGGACTTCCTGAAAAAGCGCTTCTATCGATTTTGGTTATGCCATCGTGCATATACACATCATTAAGACTCCAACATCCAGACAACATTCCTTCACTAATTTCCGTAATGCCTGTTGGAATAGAGAAATATGTAAATCCACAAGATGAAAAAGCACGCTTACCAATAGATTTCACACTATTTGGAATGTATATTGAATTTAAGCCGCTACAGTTTGAAAATGCTTCGTCGCCAATTGTTGTAAGAGTTTCAGGAAGATTGATGTAATTCAAACCGCTACAACTACAGAATGCATAACTATCAATTTTCTTAACACCAGAAGGTATATCATAGCTACCTGTAATAGCATACGGCGGGCAGCTTAACAATCTTGTCATATCTTTGCTATACAAAATTCTGTTATCTACTTTGAATTCTGAATTATCGTCTTCAACATAAAAGTCACTAAGATTATACAATCTGGCAAAAGCACCCTCGCCTATTGTTTTCAAATTTTTAGGTATACTGATGTAGTTAAGTCCCGAATCCATAAATGCACATTTGCCAATAGCTTCAAGGCTTGTTGGGAATCCAATATTCACAATTCCGCGACAATTTGCAAAGGCATAGTCCCCTATTGTCTTAAGGCTTGCAGGAAGATGAATTCCGGCAAGGTTGTTATTGTATGCAAAAGCATAATCACCAATTGAGACAATTGTTTCAGGCAATTGGATATTCATAGCTGAGCCATATTCAAAAGCACTTTTTCCGATATCTGTTACACCGTAAGCAATGTATGCATTTTCTAAATTATAACAATATGCAAAAGCATAGTCACCGACACTTGTTATACCATCTTCTACAATAACTGTTTTTATTTCTGCATTATATTTGTACCACGGAGCAAGTGTATCAGACCACGAATCGTCCTTGCCACCTGCTGTAGATCCGTCTTGAGTTTCATCATTCTCACCCGGATAAAAGTCAGGCATTGCGCCATTACCCTTTACAACTAAGGTTCCCTCATAATTTATTTTCCAACTAAAACCATCATCTAAAATGCCCTCAGCAATTGTTTCTGTAACTGTTACATCAACTGAATCGGTGTATTCACCGTCTTCACTTGTGCCAGTAACCACTGCAGTTCCTTCGCCCTTTGCCACAAGAACACCTTCACCAATAACTTCAACAACATCTTCATTGCTCGATGTCCAGTAGACATTTCTATTTGTTGCATTTTCAGGAGAGAATATAAGTGTAAGCTGATACTCTCTGCCTTTTACCATATCAACATTTGCTTCTTCTATAATCATACCGTTTGCCGGTACATTTTCTGTTGTAATCTTACAGCTGGCACTAACATTTTCTCCAATGGCTGTTGCTGTGATAGTTGCAGTACCCTTTGATTTTGCTGTTACATTTCCATTGGCATCAACGACTGCAACTGATTCATCGGAAGATGACCACATAACATAAGGCATTGATGCATTTTCCGGGCTGAAGATGGCTGAAAGCCTCTTTGTATCTCTGACATTCATTTCCAGTTCTGAACTGTCAAGTTCAATCTTATTGACAGGCTCGTATCCATAGATTCTGTTTGCATTTAGTATGCTTTCATTTTCAAAAGAGAAAGAAATTTGGTTCCATGAATCACTTGTTCCGTTGTAGTAAACATTTTTTAGAGATTCCATGCCACGAAAAGCATCATACCCAACAGTTTTCATACCTGAACCTGCCACAACAGTTTCAACATCTAAGCATAACCAGAAAGCATAGTTTCCGATATATGTTACACTGTCTGGAATTTTAACTGCTTTAAGACTCAAGCAGTAGTTGAATGTACCGTTTTCGATTCTTTCAATTCCTGCAGGGAGATGAAGTGACACAAGGTTTTCACAACTATGAAAAGCATTTGCACCAATGTATGTAACAGAATCCGGTATGTTTGCAGATTCTAATTTTGAGCATGATTCAAATGCTCCCTCACCAATGCTTGTTAGCTTTGATGGGAATTTGATTTTTTCAAGATTTTGGCTAAAGCAAAATGCCCTATTGCCGATAGATAAAAGTTCATCAGGAAGTATAACCTCTTTACAGGTTGTTTCTGCAAAAGCATAGTTTCCTATTTTTGTTATGTTGTCTCCAATGACTATTTTTTCTATATTCTGTCTATACTGTTCCCAAGAAGTCTGTCCTGTTGTGTTATAATCAGGGATTTCTCCGCTTCCACTGATGGTAAGAGTTTTTAAATCAGGGGAAACTTCCCATGTTATATTATTTGCTAATTCGCCTTTTTGGGTTACATACACTTTGCATCTTGCAACCAATCCACCGTCTACACTTTCTGCACGCACAGTTGTTATACCTGCAGATATGCCTGTGATGTTACCTTGAGTAACTGATGCAATATTACTATCTTCTACTGTCCACATAACATCTGTAACCACTGCATCTGACGGATTAAAAATTATATTTAATGAAGCTGATTTTCCTGTTTCAACCTCTATTTTGGATTCTACTAATTCAATACCTGAAAGCCTTTTACTTTCATATTCAACCAAAATTGCTTCGTTGTTTTCGCCTATCTGCACTTTTTCATTCCAGTCTGTTTGTGTGCCTGTATAATATACAACAAGCTCTTCACCACATTTCTCAAATGCACTTTCACCAATTGTCTGAAGCTGATTTCCGACAACAATTCTTTCAATCATTGTGTTCATATAAAAAGCATATGGAGAAATTTCAGTAATAGTGTCAGGAAGGATATAAAGTTCATCATTTGCAGGTACTTTGAAAATCAAGGCCTTCATGTCCTTGCTATATAGTGCACTATTGTCAACACAAAATGACTCATTGGCAGATTCAACTTTTACAGAACATAAACATGTCAATCCGGCAAATACGCCATTTCCAATTGTTTCAACCGTTTTTGAAATTGCAACAACCATGGCATTGTTGCATCCGTAAAATGCAAAATCGCCTATTCCTGTTACTCCTTCTTTTATATAGATTTCATGTATATAGTCGCTATACTGTGACCACGGAGCAGGATTGTCCATAGTATAATCCGGGATTTCACCGTTTCCTGATATTGTAAGTTCACCGATACTGCCTGCTGTATTTCCGCCGGAAACTGTCCAAGTGATTGAACCTATTTCGCCTGAAGCCAATACATCGTATCCGCCACCACCACCTGATGCAACACCTGAACCTCCGCCTACTGCACCACTTGCACCACTACTTGATGTCACATTTGCTCTTACCGTAATAGCTGACATCAACATACAACAAACTAAAACAAAACCTATAATTCTTTTTTTCAAAACCTTCTCCTTCTTTCTTGCGTGATTGCATAATAGTAAAACTTTTCACTATCTATTTAAATTGTACTACTTATTTTAACAATTGTAAACATTATATGTTAAAATTTTCGAATAATATTGGACTTTGAATACTTTTTGCATAAAACTGTAAATTGGTGTTGTTTTGTTCCTTGATAGTAAGCCTTGTTGGTTAATTAACATTACCAAATATATATGCACGAAATTTTCCGTTTTTAATATACACTTTAACATGAAAATTTTTAAATTATAAGATACTACAATTTTAAATTAAGATGATTTCCCTCATCTTTTTTGTATGTGTGTATAAACGCTTCGCATTCTTCCAAAGGAAGTGCTTTTGAATAGTACCATCCCTGAATATAATCGCAAGTGGATTCTGATACAAGTGCGTTTTGCTCTGCGGTTTCAACACCCTCACAGATAACAGATATATTCAAGCTATGGGCAAGTGCAATTATTCCTGAAAACAAATCCTTACCACGCTTTGTATCAGTCTTTAAAAGAATGTCACGGTCAATTTTAACAACATCAATAGGATAATCGCAAAGGTTAGCAAGGGAAGTATATCCGCTTCCCAAGTCATCCAGATAAACTCTGAATCCAAGTTCTTTACAAAGCTTGACATTTTCGGTAGCCGTTTCTCTGTCCTTTTCGATAGCGTCCTCGGTTATTTCTATTGCAATCTTTGATTTTTCGAAGTTATAGCTTGAAGCTATCATTTTAAGTTTATCAATAAAATGCTTTTCAGAAAGGGTAATTCTTGTGAAATTGCAAGAGATTGAAATGTCTTTATACTCAGTATCCGACCATTTTTCAAGCTGACGGCATGCAAGCTCAAACATATAAAAATCATGTCTGCTTATAAGTCCGGACATTTCCATATTTTCAATGTATTTTCCGGGGCCAAGCAGTCCCTTTTCCCTGCTGTCCCACCTTGAAAGAGCCTCTGCCGATACAATCTTTTTTGTTTTGTTATCAACAATGAATTGCAGATACATCTTGAATTCGTTATTTTCAAATCCCTTTAAGATGTTCTCGGTGATTTTCTTTTCTTCCTGAACCATATTCATGGAATGAGTATCGCAGTATATAATTTGCTTATCGGTGCCAAAAATTTTGTTACAATTCTTTCTTAGATTAAAGAGCAGAATTTCGCAGTTTTTGTCTGATGGCTGAAGATGATATGTTGCACAATGGAATACAAGCTTGTTACTTTTTTCTTTCATTTCCTCAAAGCTATTAAGCTTATCCAAAACCTCTTGGAGTCTCTTTTTTGCATCTTCGTTGCTGACAGCCTGAAAAGCAAAAGCAAATCCGTTTTCAGTAATTCGGGCAGATATTTCCCTGTCTCCTGTATTCTCTAATAAAACTGAAGCGGTATATCGCAATACTTCTTCAAAAGAACTATCTCCGTGATATGAACGCAAGTAACTGCTATCTAAAACAATATACGCAATGTGATACAGATTTCTTGATATGTCGCCTACAGTATATCTGAAATGATACTTAAAAAACTGTAGATTTCCCATTCCTGTTTCAGGGTCTGTCATTTTGTCGACTTCATTTTCCTTTCGTATACGTTTGATACGAATAATAAGAACAATAATTGAGCTAAAAAGTAGTAGCAACAGCATTCCCAATGCAATAAACCAACTATAATGCGGTTTTGCCTTTTGGGTTGCATATGACAGATATATGCCATCCCTTTGAGTTTCAGGGATTTCACCAATAGTTGATTTTATTTGTGCTATTTTGGATTCATCAGCAAGGGATGTAAAAGAAAGTCCTGCCCTAATGATTTCCCCGCCTTTTTCATACGCGATAAGTTCAATGTAATCCTTTCCATAAGAAGTGTTTTCGCTAACCGAAGAAACAATATCCACCTGAAGATTTTCACCTAAAATCTCCCTGTCCTTTTTGTCACCATTGATATAAACAAAATTTAGTCCTGTGCTTTCTGAGATTTCTTTAAGCAAATCAGGAATTACACCCTTATATGCCTTTGTTTCTTCGTCATAATATTCAATTGGATAATTATCAGGATTGCCTGCAATATATACATATTCAGCATATCCCTCGGTTTTTTGCGTGGTTATAACCTCTGAAAACACAGGCTGCATGCAAAAAACTAATGCTGTTAAAAATAGCAAAACAAACTTTTTCATTTTCTGCATAACCTCCTTATATATTCATTTTCTTTCGCTCAATTCTTCCCCAATCAAGCTTTTTCTTTTTATAGCCACGGAATGCCATTAGTCTCACAAATGCCATTATGAATCTAAGCGTTGTAACCTCAAAAAAGCAAAGCATAACCGCTTTCACGAAATCTCGCGGTTTAACAGTAAGGTCAATGGTCTGTATTCTTGAAAAGAATGCAGTCAGCGTTAATATCGAGTTATATGATGCATAAATCAGCATAAACAATAGCATGAACGGCAGATTTAAAATGTCCACCAAGTATGCTGCAACCATTGTACATACACCAAACACTTCAATAAACGGTGATAGTAGCTCATATAACAAAAAGTACATATAGGATATAAAACCTACCGCTCCATATTTTGGATTTGCCATCATTTTTTTATGCTTCCACATTGTCTGAAATAATCCTAAGTGCCAGCGTTTTCTTTGTTTCTTAAGGTCACCAAGTTTTTCAGGTACTTGTGTCCAGCAAACAGCATCAGTTGCATACTTAATTGAATACGGAATTTTGTTTGAAAGACAATATGAATGTAGTTTTACCACAAGCTCCATATCCTCACCCATTGTTCCATGGTCATATCCGCCTGCAGCAATAACCGTTTCCTTTTTGAACATTCCAAAAGCTCCTGAAATAATAAGAGAGCCATTGAATTTGTCAAACAAAATTCTTGATGCTAAAAAAGAGCGGTCATATTCCAAAAGTTGCATACAAGCCAGGATGTTTTTTGGAAGTCGGTACTTTACAACCTTGCCTTCAAAAAGTTCAACGTCATTTGACGGTCTTACAGTTCCGCCGACAGCCACAACATTTTCCTCTTCAAGTACTGGTACAACCAACTTTCGAAGAGAATCATATTGAAGCACCGAGTCTGCATCCATACAGATAAAGTACGGGTACTGTGCTGCATTTATACCCATATTAAGAGCATCCGCTTTACCGCCGTTTTTCTTACGGATTAGTGTAAGCGGTACTTTTTGCTCGTGAGATTCATAAATAAACTCCTCTGGCTGACAAGCAATTGACCTGTGAAGCGGGCGTCTTACAGGATGCATATTGTAGGCATCAATCAGTTGCTGTGATGTAGTATCCTTTGAGCCATCGTCCACAACTACTATTTCGTATAGCTTATAGTCAAGTGTTAAAAGTGATTTGACTGTCTGAACAACGGTCACTTCCTCGTTATATGCAGGCACAACGATTGTGATAGGCACAAAATAGTTTTCGGTAAACTTGTTCATAAGCCTGTCCTGCATTTTCTTATTGTAAAGAGTCGTGGCACCAATTACCACTGACAAAAACAGAAAGGTAGAATACCCGATAAGATATACGATAAAGCAAGCACCGATAATATCAAAAATCAGTTTAATTGTTTCCATTTCCATTATGCTTTCACCGCCTCGCTTTCTGCCTTTCTTCTGTCAAGACGGTATCTCATAATTTCTCGTGCATAGCGGTCATTTCCGTCAAATACATTTATCAAATCCTGATATGTATATCCTAGTTTTTCGCAGGAAATTGCGCTGTTCTGTCTTACATGCCAATTAGAATTTGAAAGGTTTTTAACCAAAATTCTGAATGTGGCATCACCAGGATATGATTTTAAACAAGATGTGGCAATTGCCTGATATTCCCAATCCCGTTTTTCCAGATTTTCTGCCAGATTAAGTATGATAGGCTTCGCATCTTCAATCGGGAACTTTTCAAAA
>JAZNWI010000078.1:0-3585 GCA_045593305.1 Clostridia bacterium
CTTGAACTCTTCAACTTCTGTATCTTCAAACATAGCGAAGTTTTCGATGGTCATTTTAGCCATCAATTCTTCTGCTGTGCTTTCTTCTGTAAGGCCTGCATCTTCAAGACCAACCTTTGCAAGGAACTCTTCAACTGAAAGCTCTTCTTCCTGTGCAACCTGTGCCAATGTCTGAACCTGTGGTTCTTCTTCTACCGGCATATTTGCCTTAATTTTTTCATAAGCAGCCCATCCGCCCGGGATTGCAACTGCTGCAATCACCAAAATCACTACTATATTAAATATTAAGCCACTTCTGTCCTTCTTTTTTGGCTGCACCTGTGGCTCCTGTTCTTTTCTTTGCTTTTTTGCTTTGCTTTCGCTCATTGGTTTGTTCTCCTTCCTTATAGGTAAAAGTATTCTTATATAACTATACCACCTTTTCGGAAAAATTGCAACAATATTTTTTTGAACAGTTTGTGAACGACACGAAAAAAGCGATGCCCCCGGCATCGCCTTTTTATTTTATCAGTGTAAAGTACCCTATAACTATAAGTGCCAGGGCAATTCTGTACCAGCCAAACAGCTTGAAGTCGTGCTTTTTAACGAAGTTTACAAGGAACTTTATTGCCAAAAGCGAAACCACATAGGCAACTATCATACCTGTTATAAGCACGCCGATATCTGTTCCTGTTAAAATGCCTTCGTATGTAACTATCTTTAAAAAGCTTACGCCGAACATTATCGGGATTGCTAAAAAGAAAGAAAACTCTGCCGCCAAGCTTCGGGATGCACCTACTATCATAGCACCTAAAATGGTAGAGCCGGAGCGGGATGTTCCCGGAATTATGGATAGCACCTGAAGAAGTCCTATTATAAGAGCTGTTTTATAGCTCATTTTAGAAATCTCGGTAACCTTTTCCTTTTTAGACATATTTTCTACTATTATAAATGCGATACCATAAAGTATCAGGGTAGCGGAAACCACCTGCCAGTTTTCAAATCTCTCCATGTAATCGTTAAAGAGAAGTCCGATAACCCCTGCAGGAATACACGCCACAATCACTTTAAACCACATATCCCATGTTCCCTTTTTCTCTTCCTTGGTTTTGGAAAGAGCAAAGGGATTTAGCTTTTTAAAATAAAGAGTCACAACCGCCAGGATTGCACCAAGCTGTATTACATATAAAAACAAGCTTTGTGCCGTAAATCCCGAATTTCCTATAACCTCATTAACTAAAATCATGTGTCCTGTTGAGCTTACGGGAAGCCACTCGGTTATACCCTCAACAACGCCCAGAATCAGGGCTTTAATATATTCAATCATATTATTTCTCCATTTTATTTACACATTCCGCTATAAGGTCTACTGTTGCGTCAATGCCCAAAAGACCCACATTGATACACAAATCATAGGTTGAAAGGTCGTTCCACTCCCTGTCTGTGTAATAGTTGTAGTGTGTTTTTCTCTGTTTTTCTATTTTGACAATCTGGTCCTTTGCCTTTTTTGCATCAAGGTCATAAAGCTTTGAAATTCGCTCTATTTTCTTGTCCATATCGGCATATAAAAAGACTCTTAAAAGGTTTTCTTCACCGTCTAAAACATAGTCGGCACAACGACCCAAAAAGATGCAAGGTCCTTTTTTCGCTGTTTCCTTTATGAAGTTTGACTGCCCCACAAAAACCTTGTCATTAATATGCATTTCATACTGTATAACATCGCTTATTCCGCGAAGTCCGCCACCTGAAACAAGGGTGTATAAAAGGCTGTTTGTAGCTCGTTCGTCCACTTTTTTTACCACATCGGGATGTGCATTAACTGCTTCTGCAACACCCTCTGCAAATTCATCATCATAAAAAGGAATTCCCAATTTTTCTGAAAGCTTTTTGCTTATCTCCTTGCCTCCGCTTCCGTACTGTCTGCCAATTGTAATAATAGTTTTCATATACTGTCAAACCTCCTTTTAAATTATCTTTTTTATAAACTCGTCTATATCAATATTTCCCAGGCTGTTATCAATAACAAAATCACAATTTTTTATATAGAATTCATCATCCTTCTGCGCATTTATGCGAAGCCTGGCATCTTCTTCCGAAAGTCCGTCCCGCTCCATAATCCGCTTTTTTCGTACTTCCCTGTCTGCTAAAATGCCCACCATCATATCGCATTTTATTCCGCTTTCAATCAGGGTAGCACCGTCGGTAAAGACTATGTCGCTTTCTTCCTTTTCCATCCTATTATATATGCTCTCTAAGATATATTTATGTGTGATTTCGTTTAGTTTTTTAAGCTTTTCAGGGTCGGAAAACACAATGTTCCCAAGCTTTCGGCGGTTTATTTCGCCATTCTCCAGTATTTCCTTTCCGAAAAACTCACAAACCTCTTTTGCACAAGGTGTGTCCTTTGCCATAATCTCGCGGGATACTAAATCGCAGTCGATTACAGGAATGCCTCGTTCCCTCAAACGGCTTGACAGGTGACTTTTTCCGCATCCTGAACCGCCTGTTATTCCAATGAGCTTTTTATTTTGCATCATACCAGTTATCACCCTCCGACATATCCACTACAAGCGGTACTAAAAGATTTGCCGCATTTTCCATTTCTTCTCTTAAGATTTTTGAAACCTGCTCTTTTTCGTTAATCCATGTTTCAATTATCAGTTCGTCATGCACCTGAAGAATCAACTTCGACTTCAGTCCCTCGGCTTTTAATCGGTTATAAATTTTCACCATGGCAAGCTTTATGATGTCCGCCGCACTTCCCTGAATCGGGGTGTTTAGTGCCACACGCTCACCGAAGGAACGGGTATTGAAGTTCTGCGATGTGATTTCAGGAATATACCTGATTCTGTTCATCATGGTCTTTACATAGCCATTATCACGGGCAAACTTTTTGATGTCGTCCATATATGTTTTAACCCCTGAATATTTTTCAAGGTAGCTTTCGATATATGCCTTTGCCTCTTTTACCGAGATTTTAAGGTCCTGTGAAAGAGAATACTCGCCTATTCCATAGACAATACCAAAGTTTACGGCTTTTGCACTTGAGCGCTGTTCCTTTGTTACGCTATCAAGCGGAATTCCCAAAACCTGTGATGCCGTCATAGCATGAATGTCCTCACCGTTTTTGAAAGCATTTATCATAATATCGTCCTGGGCAATATGAGCAAGAACACGAAGCTCAATCTGTGAATAGTCCGCGTCCAGTAGCACACAACCCTCTTTTGCCACAAACATTTTACGGATATGGCTGCCAAGCTCGGTTCGGGTCGGGATATTCTGCATATTCGGCTCGGTTGATGAAATTCTTCCCGTTACCGTAACGGTCTGATTGAACACAGAATGAATACGGCCCGTTTCAGGGTTTATCACCGCCAAAAGTCCGTCACAGTAAGTGCTTTTTAGTTTAGCAAGCTTTCTGTACTCCAAAATAAGCTCAATAATCGGGTGCTTGTCTACAAGTTACTCCAAAACTTCCGCATTGGTTGAGTAGCCTGTTTTTGTTTTCTTTAAGGCTTTTAAGCCCAACTTCTCAAACAGGATTACACCCATCTGTTTTGTGGAGTTTAAGTTAAATTCTTCGCCAGCCAATTCATAAATTTCGCC
>JAZNWI010000079.1:0-8739 GCA_045593305.1 Clostridia bacterium
TTGCAATGAAGTGTGCTTTTGCATATATATTCTTTTGACAGGGCACCAAAGACCTTGCGAACCTTCGCCGAATTGCACAGTATATAAACCGTACACAAAAAAAGAGAGAGTAAAGCTTGTAAGGCAGAGTGGGAGGTAAGGGAAACAATATGAAGGAGAGAGCACTATCTTATTGCGATTGGATGATAAAAATGCTTAAAGAAGCAATTAACAAAGGTGAAGCAGAGCCTGAACAGATTAAGGCGTGGAAAGATTCGGGAAGAATGTGGAAGTATATAAGAAAAACTATTGAAGAGAAGGGTGAGTAATAAGATGCCTATAAAGAATTATACCACAAAAATAGATGTACATAAAACGCTTGGTGAAATACACGGATGTCTTGCATCCCACGGTGCAAGAAAGGTAATGTTTGACTATGACGATAGCGGGGATATATCCGCAATATGCTTTTCTATAATTACACCCTTAGGGGAACAGGGCGTTAAGCTTCCGGCAAATGTAGATGCTGCATGGGCGACATTGCAAAAACAGAAGGTTAAGTGTGACAGAGAACAGGCGGCACGTGTGGCATGGCGAATTGTCAAAGACTGGGTAGATGCGCAGATGGCAATCCTGGAAACTGAAATGGTGACGGTTGATGAAATCTTTTTGCCGTATATGATGAATACACAAGGTCAGACTTTGTATCAGTTATATCAGTCAAAGCAGTTGAGATTGGAGTGATGCTGAATGACCGAATATGTTTGTATCAAAGAATTATGTCTTGATACCTATGACGATGACGGATTTTTTGTTGAAGAAGGAAATACTTTCGTGAAAGTAGGCGAAGTGTTCCAAAGAAGTGAAGAAAAATTCAGGTGTGTTGGTGGTGGAGATAGCATAAGACTTGAAAACGACAAACAATGGCTTGAAATATCCGAAGAAACCTTGAACGAATATTTTAAACCACAATAAAAGCGCAATTCAAAGGAGGTATACATAATGGCTGAATTATTACCGTGTCCGTTTTGTGGTGGTGAAGTAGAATTACTTGATTACACAGATAGAGTATATGGCTTTTGGGATTATAAAATCAAGTGCAAAAAATGCCGTGCATATATGGATAGTCCGTCAACAGCAGTTGTTAGAATGTTATCCAATGGAATAGACCAAACACGAAATGAAGAAACAATGCAAAAGGCAAAACGTGAGTTAATTATCATTTGGAACACTCGTATCTAAGAGAAAGAGAGGAAAATAAAAATGAATTTATCAGAAACAGTTGAACTAATGAACAGCAATGATTACAAGGAACGTTTTAAGGCTGAATATTATCAAACCAAAGAACGCTATGAAAGACTAAAGCGTTTTAATACAAAAATTGAAGCTTCAGAGCGAATGCAATATGTACCTTACTATACAGCTTATCCGGATATAGAAAAGCCAAAGCATGATTGTCCTCTTGAACTACTGCAGCAACAGCAACACCTAATGGGAGAATATTTACATGTTCTTGAACTTAGGGCTGTTATAGAAAAAATCGAACTGTAGGAGGAAGTATTCTATGCACAAAATAAGATATTATCTGTCTGTTTGAAATGGCTATGGCGTAACCGTAACTGGGAGCCAACGAGGCAGAAGTGGAAGGCTATGGAACGGGAATGGAAAAAGAGGTGTAGAGAGTGAAGTGGGACTTTGAAAACAAGAAGATTTGGGTGCTTAACAACTGCCCGAGGGGAAAGGAATACTTTTGTGACGGAACGCCTAACAAGTCGATTCCCGGATGGAAAGATAGAAAGCCAATAGGTAAGTGTCCTCACCGTAAGAAGGGGAAGTGTACATACCTTAAAAAGCTTGAAAGGAGGAAGAAAAAATAAATGGAGTACGGTGCTGAAAACGTTAAGTGTCCCTTCTACAAGTCAGAGACACGGAACACGGTGAAGTGCGAGGGAATTATAAGTGAAACCTGTTCCAACAATTTCAGCACATCCAAGACCCGAAGAAAGCATTACAAAGAGAAGTGTTGTAACAATTACAAGCAATGCAAGATATACAGAGCTTTAGAGCTTAAATACTATGAACAACTGTCAGATTAACGGCAGTTGTTTTTTTGTTTTATACCAAATTTTTTTGACTTTTTTACAAATTTCTCGGTTTGGGGGGTTAGAAATCAGAAATTTTATAGTTTAAAATATAATAAGAAGGTGTTAAAAATCAAAAATTTCCGCTTATTTCCGATTTTGGAAAGGGAATATAAAATTATCTGAAAAAGTTATTTCTTAATAATGCGCCAAAATTTTGAAGGTGTAGCGGGGAATAAAAGCGGAAAGTAAAAAAAGAATTACGGAAGGAGGGGCAGAAGTGGTACAGATGAAAATATTTAAAAATGAAAAATTCGACCTTAAGCCAAAACAGATAAGTGCGATAGAGCTTTTAATAAGCAGTAAAATGTCGCAAAAGGATGTGGCGACGGAAATAAATGTAACTGAAAGAACGTTATATAACTGGTTACACCATGATGAAGAGTTCCGTAATGCAATGGAGTGGTACCGCAAGGAAGTATATAAGAACTTAGCCCCGACTGCAGTAAGGACAATTGCAGAAATTATGATTAAAGGTGCAAGTGACAAGGTAAGGCTTGCGGCAGCACAGGACATATTATCCAGAGCGGGGGACGATGCTTCGTCAGTAGTTGACCTTAAGAATGAAAATGAGCTTAATGTAAGAATTAATGTGGTGAACTGATGAACATTAACCTTGAAATAACAAAAAAGCAGGAGATGTTTATTAATGCAGATGTGGATGAGGTGCTTTTCGGCGGTGCGGCAGGTGGCGGTAAGTCATACGGTCAGATAGTTGATGCTTTGATTTATGCACTTAAATATCCCGGTTCAAAGCAGATTATATTCCGAAGAACGTTTCCTGAGCTTGACAAGTCAATTATACGTACAGCATTGGATTTGTTTCCCAGGGCAATTTTTAAATACAATTCCTCAAAGCACACGGGACTTTTTAAAAACGGCAGTATTCTGGACTTCGGATACTGCGACAGTGCAAATGATGTTTTTAAATACCAGTCAGCAGAATTTGACGTTATAAGGTTTGACGAGCTTACACACTTTACGGAAGACATATACACCTACCTTATATCCCGACTTCGTGGTGCAAATGACTTTCCGAAGTCTGTAAAATCCTCTACAAATCCCGGTGGGATAGGTCACACATGGGTAAAGGAAAGGTTTATAGACATAGGTGAGCCGAATGAGGTACACGAATTTGAAGCGGGGACACGTATTTTTATTCCTTCAAAGGTTCAGGATAACAAGTTCCTGATGGAAAAGGACAAGGACTACATAAAGCGACTTGAAAACCTTGATGAAAAGAACAAAAAAGCTTTGTTATACGGTGATTGGGACATATTTGACGGACTATACTTTGAAGAATTTAAACGTGATATACACGTTTGCAAGCCTTTTGAGATACCGACTGAATGGCGAAGATACAGGGCTATTGACTATGGTCTTGACTGTTTTGCGGTTTTGTGGATTGCGATTAATTCATTAGGTGAGTGTTATGTGTACAGAGAATTTGCAGAATCCAACATGATTATAAGTGATGCGGCAAAGAAAGCCAACGAGCTTTCGGAGGGTGAAAAAATAAAGATTACATACGCACCGCCTGACCTTTGGGGACGTTCCCAGGAAAGCGGAAAGAGCCGTGCTGACATATTCCGAAGCGGGGGACTTATACTGCATAAATCCGACAATGACCGTGTTGCGGGGTGGCTTTGCATAAAGGAAATGCTTAAAGCCAATGCCAACGGGGATGTGAAGCTTCACATATTCAGCAACTGCACACAGCTTATAAAGTGCATTACATCAATACAGGTTGATGAGAAGAATCCCAACGACTGTGCAACACAGCCACATGATATAACACACTTACCTGATGCGCTTAGGTATTTTGCAATTATGCACTACAGACCGAACCCGAAGAAAGAAACTAAACTGCCTGACTTCTTCAGCGAAGAGAAGCCGAAGAACAGAATACAGGGGCAGGATTTTACGAAGATACTCAGGAGGTAATTATGAAGTGTCCATATAACAGAAAGAGTGAAACTCAAATATTGACGTGGAATCAGAAGCCATCGGAGGATAATGAAACGGTTATATTGAGTGGAAAGCAAATGACACAATACGACTTTGAACTTATGGATTGTTGTAAAGAAGAGTGTGGAGCATGGCAGAACGGAAGATGTTGTTATGCAAGTGTTAATTTAAATAATAACTAACGGAGGTTTATTATGGCAAGCATACTTATGGGTGTAATAACTGCAATATTTATTATTTTAATTTGTGGTGCCTGTTTTTATGTTGGGTACAAAGTTGGATATGCCAACAGCCCAAAAGAGGAACAGAGGGAAAAAGCAAACTCTACGTTGACGGAAGCACAACAGAAACGTGCGGAGGGCTTTGCGAATATTCTCAACCAAGCCAACAGGCACAAGGCAGGTGATAAGAAATGAGAGAAGATAATGTAAGTCTTGCATGGCAGAGATACAAAGCCTGTGCAGATTATAAAAACTCTAATAATTATTACAACACGGTAGACGAAAACTACCGTTATTACCAGGGTGACCAATGGGGGAATACCGAATCCAACGGATTACCTTTGCCGGTGTTTAATATCATTAAGCCGGTTATACGATACAAAACATCTATTATAAAGCAGAATGATACAGCAATTCTTTATACAACAGAAAATACGCAGAGTGAAGATTTTACAACTCTGCAGCAGATTGCGGAGGTATTGACGAACTATTCAAAGGTCCTTTGGGAAAAGAACAAAATGGACTACTTAAACGAGTGCATGCTTACGGATGCGGCAATTACAGGAAACGGTTTTATATACCATTACTTTGATGGTGAAAAAAATGAGATTGCATCTGAGCTTATAGACGGCGTTAATATGTATCCGTCAAATCCAAATTTACCCGACATACAGAGTCAGGAATATATAATAATAGCTTTCAGACGGTCACTTGGAAGTGTGAAAAGGGAAGCTGAACAGGCAAAGAAGGCAGGACTTAATAAATTATCAAAGGATGATATTGATTGTATTATGCCCGATAGTAACACTGAATATCAAGCAGGGGATGCCGCCAAAATAGAAATGCGTGACAGTGAAATGGTAACACTGCTTTTGATGTTGTGGAGAGATTATAAAACTGGAACTATACATTTTTCAAAGTCTACAAGAGATTATGAAATAGTAAAAGATACAGATTTACAGCTTACACGTTATCCCATTGCAATGATGACCTGGGAGCCTGCGAAAAACTTTTTCTTCGGTATTCCCGATGCGAAAAGTCTTATTCCGAATCAGGATTACATAAATACTATAGCTTCTATGATTATGGCAAGCACAACATATTCGTCATTTCCGAAAATGGTATATAATGCTGACCTTATAGACAACCCATCTACTGAAACCGGTGTGGCAATAGGTGTTACAGGTGCTTATAACATAAGAGATGCTATAGGGTATATATCTCCATCGGGTATTGGTAGTGATGCCTTTAATATGTTTGAACGTACCATAACCCTAACTAAGGAGCTTATGGGAGCTAATGACGGTGCATTGGGTAACATTAATCCTGAAAATGCAAGCGGTAAGGCAATACTTGCGGTAATGGAACAGTCCGCAGTACCTTTAGACGGTGTAAAGAGAAGATTTTACAACTACATAGAGGACAATGCACTTATATGGGCTGACATGTGGAGAGTATACCACAGTGGGAATGAAAAGATTGTAACCGTACAGGAAGAAACTGCAGAAGAACCGCAGACATATTCTATAAGCCCTGAAGCCTGGGACAAGCTTATGCTTAACGTAAAGGTTGAGGTTGGTCCTTCATCACGTTGGAGTGAGCTTGTTATGACACAGATACTTGATAATTTGTTGGGACAGCAGATGATTGACCTTGAATTTTATGTAAATGCTATGCCAACATCAAGCGGATTCCCAAAATCCCAGATGATTCAGTATTTGAAACAGTTACAGGAAAGACAACAGCAACAGGCACAAACACCGCCACCTGAACAGGATGTAGATGTAAATGCTGAAGCTGATGCAATGATGCAAAAGAATACACCTAATATTGATGAGTTGCTTGCCAATATGCCTGAAGAACAAAGACAACAGGCAATGCAAAATCCGCAGATGCTTGAGCAGATTATAAGGCAACAAATGGGCCTATAGTCCATTTTAATATAAGTTGACGAACTATAAACGGAATACATAGTCGTACGGACTGTAAACGGAGGTAATTATGACCGAAAACACATCAAATGTGGGAAATGTTGTTGAAAATAGCGGGGAAGTAAAGGTTGACGAACCTAAGACTTACACTCAGGAAGAAGTAGACAACATAGTTAAAAGCAGGCTTGCAAGAGCAGACAAAAAACATCAAAGCAAAATTGAAGAGCTGAAAGCCGACAATGAAGAAATGGAACGTGAGCTTAAAGATGCAAGAACTTTAAGCGGGGTTCTTGCTGAAGGTGGACAGATTAAAGGCAATTTTGTTGAACAGGCAAAACAATTATCCGCTACCTATGATGTTAATGAGGATAATTTTACTCGTATTAAAAACGAGGCATCTCTTGACAGCAAGTCGCAGCAAAAAAACCTTGCTTACATCAATGCGCAGAGAATTATTGCTGAAAGTGATATTACAGAGCTTGAAGCAGAGTTTGAAAGGATAGGCGCAAAGCCTTATTCTGAAAGAAGCATTGAAGAAAGGGAAATGTACAAGCAGTTAAAACCAAAGGTAGACGAATTTAAAGTCAAGCAAAAGGAAGTGCAGAAAAATAATTTTGATACCGACAAAGCATGGCTTGAAAATGAGGTTGAAGGAGCAGATTTTGACAAGCTGATACGAAGTAATGAGTTTGCAGACTTTATAAATACCACCGGTATGGAAGTTCGCAAGGGTTTACAGGCGTTTGTAAAGCTTAACAAAACAACCATTGCTGAAAAGTTTGTGAAAGAAAAAGCATCTCATGTATCTACCGGTTCCGTCAAAGACAGCGGAACATCAAAATTGAAAGAATTTTATTCACCGGAGGATGTAGACAATTTGTCTGAGAAAGATTACGATGACCCCGAAATAAGGAAAAGGGTAAGAGAATCTATGACAAAATGGAAATAAGCCTCCAAAAATCAAAGGAGGAATTTTAAGTGAGTTATCAGAATTTTAAACCGACCTTTTGGTCAAAACACATACAGACAGAACTTGAGAGACTTTGCACACTTGCAGATTGGTGTAACACTCAGTTTGAGGGTGAAGCAAAGAAAGGTGAAAAAGTTAAAATTTTAGGTCTTGGCACACCAACAATCGGCGATTACGAGCCGGGTACCGCTATTCACGACCCTGAAGCTGTTCCTGATTCAAGTTTATACTTGGAAATTGACAACGCTAAATACTTTAATATAGTTATTGATGATGTTGACAAGGCTCAGGCAGTTAACGGCATCATGGAAAAGAATCTTAATAATGCTGCAAGAGAATTTGCAAACATCCGTGATAAGTATGTTGGTTCACTTGCTACAAAGTCAAGCAACATAACAAAGGATGCTACTGTTATTACAGATTCTGCAACAATTAAAAAGATTGTTGATGCCGCTGTACTTACACTGCGCGAAAATGACGTGCCTACTAATATGGAGGTTGTTATTGAACTTCCGTGGTTTGCTTATAACCTATTCAAGGACCAGCTTGTGGAACTTAAAACCAACAACGATAAGCTTTTGGAAAGAGGCATTATCTCTATGTATGATGGTTGCTACGTAAGACCTTCCAACAACATTCATATGGATAAACAGAATGTTTATTATGGTATGGTACGTACTCACGATGCCATTGCATTTGCTTCCGGCATTGACAAGGTTGAGGCTTACAGACCTCACAACGGCTTTGAAGATGCGGTAAAGGGTCTTAATACTTTCGGTGCAAAGATTGTAAGACCAAAAGAGCTTGCAGTATTTAAGATTAAGAAAGATGCGTAAGGGAGGGTAATATATTATGGCTAAAGTAACAGTATATCCTACTTATGTAGGTATGGAAGAAGCTGTAACATCTGTTGCAGGAACAACAGTAACAGATGCTACAACTGGTTGTGATGTGGTACTTAACGGTATAGATACAAACGGCCACGCAGTATCCGTTAAGGATGAATCAGCTTTGTTTATTCTTGAGAACACAAGCACATCTGCACTTGATGTAACAGTTAAGGCAGGTGACGGTTGGGCGGCAGTAAATGATGAAATAATCACAATTCCCGCATCAACAAGCGTGTTGAGAAGATTTGAAGGTGCGAAATATAAGAATAAGGGTGTTATAACACTTATTCCTAAAACAGCATCTGCGCTGAAGGTAACAGCATACAACCTTAAATAGTAAACGTAAAATGGCGGTATTTTTTATAAATGCCGCCTATTTTTAAATATGGAGTTGATAATATGACTTACAAAAAGAGTCTTGACATAGCTTTTATGAAAACGGACAGCGAATCGGCAGACTATGAAAGCAAGCTTTTCCCGGTACTTGCAAACGAGGCACAGATGTTTATTGCAAAATACGGCACTCACATTGTAAGAAAGCTTGATATTGAAGTTAAAACTGTACCCTTTAAAACAGAGTTGCCAAAGGATTTTTACAGGACTTCACCTATGGGGCTGGTTGATGCGGAAGATGAGCTT
>JAZNWI010000080.1:0-3281 GCA_045593305.1 Clostridia bacterium
TATAATAGTTTTGCAATTAAATTATATTAGGAGGAAATATAATGAAAATTCTTGTAACAGGTGGTGCAGGCTTTATAGGAAGCCATACCTGTGTTGAATTACTAAACGCAGGCTATGAAATAGTTGTTCTTGATAACCTTGATAATTCATGTAAGGAGTCTTTGGACGTTGTCAGAGATCTTACAGGCAAGGACTTCCCTTTCTATGAAGTTGACCTTTTAGATTATGAAGCAACAGAACAAGTTTTTAAAGATCACAAGATTGATTCCGTTATCCATTTTGCCGGTCTTAAGGCAGTTGGCGAATCAACAAAAATTCCAATCAGATACTATCACAATAACATCACAGGTACTCTTCACCTTGTAGATATTATGCAGAAATATGGGGTTTATAATTTAGTATTCTCATCCTCTGCAACAGTTTACGGTATGCCAAAAACTGTGCCGATTACTGAGGACTTCCCTACTTCTACAACAAACCCTTACGGTGCTACTAAGTTAATGATTGAAGATATCCTAAAGGATGTATATGCTGCAAACAACAAGTGGTCAATCACACTACTTAGATACTTCAACCCAATCGGTGCTCACGAATCTGGAAGAATCGGCGAAGACCCTCGTGGTATTCCAAATAACCTTCTTCCTTATGTTGCTCAGGTTGCTGTTGGAAAGCTTGAAAAGATTCACGTTTATGGCAACGACTATAATACAAAAGACGGCACAGGCGTAAGAGATTATATTCACGTTGTTGACCTTGCTCTTGGTCACCTGAAGGCTATTGAAAACAGAACAGACGTATCAGGCGTTCATACATACAACTTAGGTACAGGTAACGGGTACTCAGTTCTTGAAGTTATCAAAGCATTTGAAAAGGCTTGTGGAAAAGAGCTTCCATACCAGATTGACCCAAGAAGACCTGGAGATATTGCAGAATGCTTTGCTAACCCTAAAAAAGCAAAGGATGAGCTTCATTGGGAAGCTACAAGAGATATCACAAAGATGTGTGAAGACCACTGGAGATGGCAATCAACTAACCCTAACGGCTTTAATAAAAACTAACACAAAAAGGAACTGAAAATCTGAAGTGATATAATGATGGTAGACACAAAAAAGTGTCTACCATCATTTTTTATGTTATACTAAAGAAAAGGAGTTGAGATTTATGGGAAGACCAAGAGGTGGAACAAATACACATCATACTAAAGAAGAAAAATTAGCATTAGTTTTGCGTAATCTAAACGGAGAAAGCCTAATGAGCTTAGAACGCGAAACAGGTATATACAATGCACAAATTCACAAATGGACAAAACAGTACTTAGAAGGTGGCGAGGAAGCGCTTGTTAATAAGCGTAAGCCAGGAAATCCTCTTGCTAAGTATCACAACAAGAAAGTACTCACACCAATAGAACAACTTGAATACAAAGTGGCATTGTTAGAACGTGAATTACTAAAGAAAGACGGAGAAATTGTACGTTTAAAAAAATCAATAGAACTCGAAAGGGGCGATGCCTAAAGAAAATAATTCATCAAATTTATGCCCACATAGAAAGAGAAAGTATTGACCATTCCGTTAAAGAGCTTTGTGATGTATATGAGGTTTCGCGCAGCGGATACTACAGGTGGCTTAAGCGAAAAGGAACATTAAATCGTTATGAAAAGCAGCACAAAGAACTGGACTATTATGTAGCTGATATACATTCACATTATCCGTCACAAGGCTACAGAACAATAGCAGATACTCTGCTAAATATGTACGGTTGGGTTGTTTCAGACATATCTGTTTGGAAATCAATGAAAAGGCTTGGAATATCAGGATATGTACGAAAACAAAAAAATCCTGTAACCGAAGGTTCAGAACATAACAGATATGCAAATATATTAAACAGGGAATTTTATGCTGAAAAACCTATGCAAAAGATAGTAACGGATGTTACCTACATAAAACATAAAGGCAAATGGCATTATCTTGCTTGTTATTTAGATTTATTTAACAACGAGATAATTGATTATGAACTAAGTGATACTTTTGATAATTTCCTTGTTATGAAACCTGCAAAAAGAATCCTTGAAAAAGCAAAGAGCACCGAATCCCAAATCCTTTTCCACAGCGACCAGGGAGTTCAGTACTCATCAGCAGGTTATTGTAACCTACTTAAATCATACAACGTAATTCAGAGTATGTCAAGAGCAGGAACACCAAGAGATAATGCAGTGATTGAATCTTTTTTCGGAAGATTTAAAGATGTTCTTCGTTCACACTTCCAATATTGGAAGTGTAATGACCTGCGAAAAGTTATAGATGAAGCAGTACATTACTTTAATTACATAAAACCTGTGCGAAAATTAAAAAGAAAACCGCCTGTTCAATACAGACTCGAACAGGCAGCCTAAAATATTCTTTTTTTGTGTCTACAAAGTATTGACTACTTCACTTCAAAAGTCCTTTTTTGTTTAGAAATTCAATACAGCTGTTGCAATGTTAAAGTAAATAACAAGCGACATTGCATCCACTATTGTAGTAATCAATGGACTTGCCATAACGGCAGGGTCAAAACCGATTTTTTTCGCCAGAAGCGGCAAAGTACAACCAACCAGCTTGGAGAAAAATACAGTTCCTGCCATAGCAGAGCATACTACAAGAGCAATCATAATAGAAACATCGTCAAATAGCAGAAGCTTTATAAATGTAGCAATAGCAAGGGTAACACCGCATAGTATAGCCACACCACATTCCTTCCATATAATTTTGAAAATGTCCTTAAACTCAATTTCATCAAGGGATAAACCGCGGATAATAGTAACAGAAGCCTGACTTCCCGAGTTACCACCTGTACCCATCAGCATAGGTATAAACAGGGTAAGCACCGATAGCTTATCAAGTGCATCGGTAAAATGAGAAATTACCGCCTGAGTAAATGATGCAGAAACCATCAATAATAGTAGCCATGGGATTCTTTGTTTAAAAATATCAAAGATTCCAGTTTTTAAATAAGGCTTTTCCGATGGCACAATACCCGCCATTTTCTCAATATCCTCGGTAGCCTCTTCCTGAATGACGTCAATAGCGTCGTCGACAGTAACGATACCCACCAAACGGTTTTCGTTGTCCACAACAGGAAGTGCCAAAAAGTCGTATTTAGAAAGCTGAAGAGCAACCTCTTCCTTGTCGCAGGTTGTGTTCACATAAATCGGATTAGTTTCCATAATATCCGAAATAACGCATTCCTCATCGGCAAGAAGCAAATCCTTGGCAGTAACAATACCTATAAGAATACGGTTTTT
>JAZNWI010000081.1:0-2561 GCA_045593305.1 Clostridia bacterium
TGCTCCAGCATTTCCTCTACTTTTGAGGCATCAATTCCGAACTTCGTATCCTCACCTGTGATGTTCACCTGGATGAGAATTTTTATTTCACTAACTCCCTTTTTTTCTGCCTGTCGCTCAATTTCATCCATAAGTTTTACAGAGTCAACAGAGTGTATCATATACACTTTATCAATGATGTATTTTACCTTATTTGTCTGAAGATGCCCGATTAAGTGCCATCTTACAGGAGCCACCTTGTCGTACTTGTCCATTATCTCCTGAACTTTGTTTTCACCGATATCGGTAACACCGTTTTTTATCGCCTCGTTTATCATTTCGACAGGATGGGTTTTTGTTACCGCTATCAAGGTTACATCACTTTCATTTCTGCCGCTTTTTTCCGCTGCAATTTTTATTCTTTTTCTCACATCTTCCAGGTTTTCTTTTATATGTGTCATTACTTTTCACCTATCACTATTGAGTCATATTCCTTTAAAAGATTTTTTGAGCCGGAAACCGGTGTTATAATAACTGTCTGGCGAACAGTATCGGAATATATAACATTACATGGCTTTATAACCTGCACTCCGGCACTCTTTACTAAAACACCCTTTTTGCCGTCTTCGGTTACACGAAGTGCAGAAACAGGGATTTGGTAACCTTCATAGCTTTCTAAAATAAGCTCCATGTCGGAATATCTTAATGAGAATACGCCCTCGCGGTATTCCTCAAACTTGATAACTACCACGATTTTATCAGTTCCGCCATCTTCTTGTGACATATATTCAATTTTTCCGTTTGCTGTAACACCCGGAAGATAACCGAATCGCATTTTGATTTTTTTCCCAACCTTGAGTTCTCCCGCCTCTTCTTTCTTAACGGTGGTCATTACATACCATTCGTGATTATTAACCACTTTGCAAACAGGCTGTCCTGAATCCGCGGTACTCTTGTTCTCTTTTGCCATATCGCCAAGTTTTTCATAATCCGCCAACTTATATGTTAATATATTCTTTGGTGTTAAGACTGATTCCAGGGAATCAACATTTTTTGAAAAAACTCCTGAAATCTGAGAATATATGTCATTTTTAGAACTTCTAAGTCCCGCCTCAATGGAACTTTTTTTTGCTTTCAGCTCATCTAATGACGCAGTTCCTGCGCTTTTTGAATCGCCGGTTATTACAGCATTTATCAATGCTTTATAGTTAGGAATTTTCTCAATTTTCTTGTTTCTTTTTGCGGAAATTATGTTGTTCTTGATATTTTCAATATCTTCTTCACTGTTATTTCCGCCTGCCATATATGACATTGTTTCGCCTTCATTTTCAAGCTCTGCAATCTTCTGGTTGATGCTGTTTAATTCCTGAAGTGTGCTTTCTGATACATCTCCCGAATATACCGTTGACAAAACTCTACCTTTTCCCACTCGTGTACCTTCTTGAATATAGTGATACACCATACCTGAAACCGGTGCATTATACACCTGCTCAGTTCTTACGATATACCCTCTAGTATCTATTTTGTTTTCATACACTTCAGAAATGGCTGTCTGGGTTTCTACCGGGTTTTCCACATATCGTATGCCATAGAAAACACAGAAAGATATAACCACTATCAAAATGAAATAAATACTTTTTTTCATTATCCTACCTTATCCTTTTTAAGCTTCTTCGCCTGCAAGCATCAGCTCAATCATATCCCAAACGCTGATTTTCCCCTCGTCAGTCTTGACTGAAAACGGAACTAAAATATCGTCATCGTTAAGCTTTAACTCGTTATAAATCATTTCAAGATTTTCTTCAAATTCTTTTTTATTAAGCTTGTCGGTTTTAGTTGCAATTACGATTGCACCCTCATCAGGCTGTGCCGCCTTTATCCACTCAAGCATCATTTTATCATCATTTGTTGGAGCGTGGCGTGAATCAACCAAAAGCATAACTTTTCTGAGCTGGCTTCTTCTGTAAAGATAATCATCAATCATATTACCCCAGCTCTCAACATCGGCTTTAGCACGCTTTGCATAGCCATAGCCCGGCAGGTCAACAAGATATATTGTTTCGTCAATATTATAGAAATTGATGGTGATTGTCTTCCCAGGTGTTGCACTGACTCTTGCCAGTGCCTTTCTGTTTAAAAGCTTGTTTATCATTGATGATTTTCCAACATTTGAGCGTCCAACAAAAGCAAACTCAGGTAAACCCTTTTTAGGATACTGCTCCTTTTTTACTGCTGAAACCTCAATATCTGCTTTGTGCAAATTCATAAAAACACCTCCATCATTCTTTCTCGCGGGGTATTTTAAAGCTCCCCGGTTTTTTCTTTTTACCAAGTGCCAATTCCAAAACCTCGTCCATTGTAGATACAGGCACAAACTTTATTGCCGACTTTACCACTTCTGAAACATCATCAAGGTCCGGCTTGTTTTCAAAAGGTATAATAACGGTTTTTATTCCTGCCCTATAAGCTGCCGCAGATTTTTCTTTAAGTCCGCCGATTGGAAGAACTCTTCCCCGAAGAGTAATCTCGCCCGTCATTGCAACATCACGCCTTACAGGATAGCCGGTTAGTGCTGATGCAAT
>JAZNWI010000082.1:0-4552 GCA_045593305.1 Clostridia bacterium
ATGTTATTGCTCAAGCCATTCACTACTTTAATTACATCAAACCTTTGCGTAAACTGAATAGAAAAACGCCAGTCCAATACAGAATTGAACTGGCTGCTTAACTTTTTCTTTTTTGTGTCTACAAAGTATTGACTATTTCAAACTTTTACGTCTGCTGCTTTTTTGGTACACCAGTAATTGTCACCAACAACATTATAATCTTCATTAGACCAGTATTCGTATTCCTGACGAAAGCCATCTTCCATACCCGTCATTTTTACGGCAACCTCGTCAATCCATTCTTCAACAAATCCCATAGTTTCGGGATTGTAATCACGCCAAGCAAAATTCATTATTTACACGCTTTCCATTTCTTGCATTGTTCAATTCTTGCACCTTTGGGGTTGTCCCCGTGTTCGGGATCGCAGGAAAACTTCACAAGCAATTCACACGGAAAATCGGAACACTCACCGCAGTATGCAACACCTTTGTTTTGACAGCAATTTGCAACAGAGCACTCACCGTAAAAAGGATGACCGCCTGTTTCTATGCACCCACCACAGCCGCATTTTTCTCTGAATTCACAAGAAACGCAAAGTATTCCGCATTTGGATTCAATCATAATTCACACCCCATTTAATTTTACTGTTTCAATTTTACCATTGATATAAAAGAAATGCAACATAAAGCTTTCCGTTCTTTGGCAAGCAGGGCGAGTGGATATCCACTTTTGCAAAAACCTCATTTTCAAATTATGTCGATTTACAATTCGTTCATAATTTTTCTTGTCGGTTTTTTACCGCTTGTTGGTGAATTTCTTCCCCAAAGCCCTTGCGAAAAAACATTCAAACCTTCTGCGTTTTTAAAAGGCAGATTTCCGCCGATGCTTCGTCAGAAGCTCTCGCAATGCATCAAGCATCCCTTCAATCTTCTTCCTCGTCTCAACAAAAATCTGCACTTTTAAATCGTTGCCTAATCGCATACGGTTTAAATGTTTTTCGCCAAAAAATCGGAGAGAAAATTTAAAAATCTTCTCTCCGAGCGACGCCCGTTGGGCTTAAATTATAATTTAAAAAATTGGGATAGTTGTTCTACAACGCAAGGGTAAAACCCTTGTTTTAAAATCTTTGATTTTTCATCAGCGGAGCTGCGCACTTTACATTCCGTCAGGATATGTATAGAAGTGCGCCATTCGGAATCTGTTGCAAACACTTTTGAATTTAAAATCAACACTTTTGCATCGCAACTGAAAACTGTTGACAAATTATTCTTATATTGTTACAATAAATAAAAATTACTGAAAGGCAGGTGGACAAGATGACAATGATGATCAGCACAATGAATCGGAGAGCCGTTTTGTCCGTTTGCGATTGATGTAATTTATATCTTTTTGTGAATTGCAGACATCTCCGTTTTGGAGGTGTCTTTATTTTTAGGAGAACCAAAATGGAATGCACTGTAAAAATACTTGCTAACGATTTCAGAAACGCAATTGAAAAAGCAAAGAAAGATAATGCGTTTTTAACTAACATATATGTGGGATGTTTTTGCGGATTTCCCTATGGTTGTTGTGATGAAGCGAGTAATTTATTATCTCGTTTTCTGCTTGAAAACAATATAACATCAAACCTAATCAGAGGGGTATATAAAAGCGACAAAGATTGTGATTATATTCACGTGTGGTTAATGGTTAACGATATAGTTGTAGACATAACAGGCGATCAATTTGAAGAAGAGCATGAGTTTTTTAATTATAATAAAACCGTTTATGTAGGTCCAAAAGATAACTTTCATAAACTTTTCACTACAGAAATAGTGATTAAATTAGAAACCATAAAAGATTGGTTTCTTTGTAACGAGAATGAAATGACGATACATATGTTATACGATATAATTATGAAATATATGTAAAATAGAATTTTAGGTGAGCTTTATGCGAATAATCAACACTTGCGATAAAATAAAAGCGCTTTTTACAAATGGCTTTGATATGTCTGTGTGGCGAAAATACGCAAGAGAAATATCAAAAGAATTGCCGTCAAAATGCGAAAACGATGCAAAAGATTATGATTTCAAAAAGGATGTTCTTCCCGTTCTTGAAACCGCATTAAACGCAGAAAAATTAGATTTTGTGAGCAAGAATTTTCAGATTGTTGTTGATACTCTGAATGCCAATCTTTCGAAGCTTTTTGATGCAGAACCCGATATAAATATTATTCTTTATCTTGGTCTTTGCAACGGTGCAGGTTGGGCAACTACGCTTGACGGCAAAAACACCGTTCTTCTCGGAATTGAGAAAATTATCGAGCTGGATTGGGGCGACGAAACAAATATGCGTGCCTTGATTCTGCACGAAATCGGTCACTTGTGGCATAAAATGAACGGGCATTTGTATATCCCCGATTTCACAAAACGAAGAAAAGCCATACAGCAACTTTATCAAGAAGGGGTCGCTATGGTTTGCGAGCATATTCTTTGCGGTGATAATGACTTCTGGCATCAGGATAAAAAAGGTTGGCTCGATTGGTGCCGTGAAAATGAACCCGAAATCAAAAAGGAATATCTCCGCCGTCTTGACGCCAAGGAAAGTGTTCAGGACTTTTTCGGTGATTGGTGTTCGTATAACGGATATTCCGACGTCGGATATTATCTTGGTTGTCGGTTTGTCGAGTATCTTATGAAATCGCATCCGTTAAAAGAGATTGCAAACTTTCCATATAGAAAGATTAACAAGGAATTTAAAAATTACGCACGGCAGAGGTGAATTATGAAACTGACAAACTACGGTATGCCCACATTGATTGAAACAAGTACGCTTGAAGAATGTGCGAAATTGTGTGCTGAATCGGGACTTGATTTCATCGAACTCAATATGAATATGCCGCAATATCAGCTTGATAAAATTGACGTGGAATATTTCAAGCGTGTTGCAGACAAATACGGCATTTACTACACCGTTCACCTTGACGAAAATCTGAACGTCAGCGATTTTAACCCTTATGTTGCAGAGGCTTACACTAAAACCGTTGCCGATACAATTGAAATTGCAAAACAGCTTGGTGTCAGAGTGATTAATATGCATATGGCGAAAGGTGTTTATTTCACCCTGCCCGACATAAAGGTTTATCTTTTCTTGGAATACAAAGAGCAGTATCTCAAAAGTATTATTGCGTTCAGAAATATGTGTGAAAACGCTATTGGTGATGCCGATATTAAAATATGTATCGAGAACTGCGACGGCTATGAGGATTTTCAGAAAGAAGCCATTGAACTGCTTTTGGAAAGCAATGTTTTTGCTTTGACTTTTGATGTGGGACACAATCACGGCATTGGCGGAACAGACGAAGAATTTATTATGAAAATCAAAGACCGTCTGCACCATATTCATCTGCACGATGCAAAAGGCAAGAAAAATCATCTCGCACTCGGTACGGGTGAAATGGATATTGAAAAATATATCAGCCTTGCCAACAAGCATAACTGCCGTGTGGTTTTGGAGACAAAAACGATTGACGGATTGAGACAGTCTGTAGAATGGTTACTAAAAAATAACAAAAGAGATGTATTGAAATGAAAATAACCGACATTAAACCAATGAACGTTGAGGCTGCAAAGCAAATTTGCAGTTGGCGATACGAACCGCCATACAATGTTTACGATTATCTGTCCTATGAAGCAGCTCTCAATGAACAAGCAGCTATAACTAAAACTGAAAATGTAGATAATTTCCTTTGCTTTTGGAATGATGTGACTCTTGTTGCATATACAAGTATAATTCCGAAAGGCGAAAACTTGTATATCGGTATTGGTGTCGCTCCACAGTTTTGCGGTCAGGGTATGGGCGAAACTTTATTAAATCAAACCATAATTGAATGCAAAAGAAGATATCCGGACAAAGAAATCTGGGTGCAGGTTCGCTCGTGGAATGAACGTGGATTAAAATGTTATCTTAATTGTGGTTTCGTTGAGAAGTACAGAGATACAATTATCGACAGATTCAATAAAACAACAGAGTTTATTTTCATGAAATATGAAAGTGCAGTTTCATTCAGTTATCTCAACAAATCTAATTTTCAAACTGTCGAAAAAGATATTTTCAACATTCTTGCCGATAATATGACTATGATTGCACCAACAGGCAACAGCCGTGAAGAAGATTTTGTTTTGTGGTCTGATGCAGTCAGCGACGGCTTGCAAAGAGAAGAAAGACAGATAATTCTTATCAAAGACAATGAAACCATTGTCGGCTTTTTTCAATACTACACCAACGCTGACACTTTTATGATGGAAGAAATACAGTTCAGACCCGAATATCAAGGCAAAGGTGTTTTCAGAAAACTATACGGGTTTATACTCAAAAACATCCGAAATGATTTGGAGTTCGTTGAAGCCTATGCCAGCATTAACAACCAAAAATCTATTGGTATATTAGAGAAATTCGGACTTTTAAACATAGGTCTTAACAAGAACGGTCATTCATATCACTTCAAGGGCAAATTTGCAGACTTAATCAAGTGGTATGAAAATACATAACAAAGGAGAATCTTATGCCGATATTTACAATAACTTTTTG
>JAZNWI010000083.1:0-1740 GCA_045593305.1 Clostridia bacterium
TGGCTGAATACCAGAGCTATAAAGAAGCATCAGGCGAGCTTCGAAAATCTGAGTTTTCATCAAGATATATGTTCTTTAAGGAAGAAGAGAAAATTGAGTTCCCGCTTCCTGAATATAACAAAAAGCATACAATTGACGAGCTGACCGATGCGTTCCAGTCCATAATGCAGAGAAAGCTTAGGTTTGCAAAACCGGAAAAGAGAGCATTTTCAGGAATTGTAGGACGCCAGAAGGTGTCGGTTGAAAAAATGACGGAAGAACTTTTTTCTCGCCTTAAGAAAACAGGAAAGCTTCAGTTTAAAAAGGCATTTTCCGGAAGAAAATCCAAGCCGGAGCTTGTGGCAACCTTCCTTGCCATACTTGAAATGATTCGCTCGAACAAGATTTTAGCGGAATATGACGAAGAACAAAAGGACTTTATTTTAATAAAAACAAAAAAAGAGGTAGCAGATGAATAACGATAAAATCCCTTACGCCATTGAGGGAATACTTTTCGCCGCAGGTGAACCGGTTAAAACCGCAAAGCTTGCAGCAGTACTTGAAATTGAAACCTCCGCTGTGGAGGAAGCCGTAAGGCTTTTAAAATATGAATATGATACCCAGGAACGCGGTCTTATGATTATTGATATTGACGAGGGGTACCAGATTTGTTCCCGTCCTGAATATTATAATTACATACAGATTATTCTGGGTGACCAAAGGCGTCAGGCACTTTCCAACGCAGCTATGGAGGCTCTTGCTATAATTGCGTACAAGCAGCCTGTTACAAGAGGTCAGGTTGAGTACATAAGAGGGGTTAACTCTGATAGCGCCGTAAACCGTCTTTGTGAGCGTGGACTGATTGAAGAATGCGGACATTTAGATGCTCCGGGCAGACCTATTTTATACAGAACAACACAAAACTTCCTAAGATGTTTTGGACTTTCAACTCCAAAGGATCTTCCTGAGCTTGATCTTTCAAAGCTAAGCCCTGAATATGAGCAGATTTCGCTTCAGATGGATGAGGATACCGAGATTGAGGGTCAGGAAGCAATATTAGCGGAGGATGAAGAATAATTCGGGAAAGGATGCGGCAAAATGAAAATTGCACTTATAATTTTGATAAGTTTTATAGCGCTGATTTTTGTCTTGCTCATGATGCCCATACGGCTTTTGGTGGACTATAAAAAAGATGAGGTGACAAACGAAAAGTCCCTTGTTCTTAAGTATATGTTCTTTAACTTCAAGCTTTTTGGTGATAAGAAAAAAGAAAAACCTAAGGAAAAGCCAAAAGAAGAGAAAAAACCAATTTCTTTCGCGGAAAAAAGAGACAAGGTTTCAAAGTATATACAGATTTTTGAAGATACAAAGGATGAGGTAAGGCAGATTCTTGACTATGCAGCAGATCGTGCCATTGTGTTTGAGAAAATCTATACCGACATTGAGTTCGGCTTTGAAGATGCCATGCATACCGGTATTTTTACAGGCGTTTTAAACGGATTCGTGTACGGCGTTTTGGGATTCATCCATCAACATTCACGGCTTTTGGATATGAGAGTAAATATTCAGCCGAATTTTGAGAATCCTTGCTTTAAGGTGCAGGCGGGGTGCATACTTCGACTTAAAAATGTGCATATTATAATTGTTGCAATAAATATACTTAAAATACTAAGAAAAATCAGGAAAACGGAAAGGAGCAGTTAATTATGGCAGAACATCCTATTCAGGGACTTATGGATACCGCGATGAGCAATATCAAAT
>JAZNWI010000084.1:0-5098 GCA_045593305.1 Clostridia bacterium
CACCGCTACTACGCACAGTACAGTAGCCAGAAACGAAAAGAAGTTATGCAAAATTTGGATGTGTATTAAACAATTTATATGCTTTGATTGTCTCTCAACATACACCTCATCAGTCACTTCGTGACAGCTTCTCCTCAAGTAGAAGCCTTTCATTAAGTATTTATTATCACACAAAAACACCGCTATTAAGCGGTGTTTTTAGTTTTACTTAAAGTATTTAACTGCTGAGCGGAATAGTCCCAAATCGTAATTTCCAGGAACATTCTTATAGAGTCCTGTTCCAATACGTTCTGAGTGTCCCATCTTACCAAATACTCTACCGTCAGGAGAGATAATACCCTCGATTGCACAAGTTGAGTCGTTTGGATTGAACTGAATATCGTTTGTAACATTACCCTGAAGGTCAACATACTGTGTGATAATCTGTCCGTTTTGAGCAAGTTTCTTAACCATTTCGCTATCTGCTAGGAATCTACCCTCACCATGTGAAATTGGCACTGTGTAAATCTCCCCTACTTTTGCTTCCATCAGCCATGGAGAGTTATTTGAAACAAGCTTTGTTCTTACCTGTTTTGACTGGTGACGGCTGATTGAGTTGTATGTAAGTGTCGGGCAAGTTTCGTCTGTATCAATAATCTTGCCATAAGGCACAAGACCAAGCTTGATAAGTGCCTGGAATCCGTTACAGATACCGCCCATCAGACCATCTCTATTGTCTAAAAGTTCTGTTACGGCTTCCTTAATTTCAGGGTTTCTGAAGAAAGCTGTTATAAACTTACCTGAACCATCCGGTTCATCTCCGCCTGAAAATCCGCCAGGAACAAAGATAATCTGTGCATCCTTAACCTTCTTCGCAAAAACTTCAACAGATTCTGCGATGTTCTTGCTTGTTAGGTTATTGATTACAAAGATTTCAGGATCAGCACCTGCCCATGCAAACTGTTTTGCTGTGTCGTATTCACAGTTTGTTCCAGGGAATACTGTGATAAGTGCCTTTGGCTTCGCCACTTTAATAGCTGGTGCCTTGAATGATGTTGCCTCATACTTGAATTCAGGAATTTCTGTCTTTGGCATTTCCATATTGCACTTGAAGATTGGCTCAAGCTTATCTTCGTAAATCTTGCAAAGTTCTGCAAGGTTTAGTTTTTCGCCCTTATAGGAAATTGCAAATTCTTCAGTTGTTTCACCAATCAGAATTCCCTCATCTACGCTACCGTCTGTTTCAAGAACGAATGCACCGTAGTTATAACCAAAGATTTCATCCTGTGAAACGCTGTCGTTATACTTAAAGCCGATACCGTTACCCATTGCCATTTTAAGGATTGCTTCTGCAACACCGCCGTAAGTTGGTGTGTAGGCTGCAAATACCTTGCCTGCTCTCATTAGCGCTGTTACCTTATTAAATAGAGCAATCTGAGATTTAGCATCAGGTAATCCGTTTTCGTTATATTCCGGCTTTAAAAGCATAGTTTTGTGACCTGCCGCTTTAAATTCCGGAGAAATGATGTTCTTAATCTTATCAACTGTTACTGCAAAGGAAACAAGTGTTGGCGGAACATCAATGTCTTCGAAAGTACCGCTCATCGAGTCCTTACCGCCGATTGATGCAATTTCAAAATCCTTTTGTGCCATAAATGCGCCAAGAATTGCAGCAAGCGGCTTACCCCAACGCTTTGGATCCTGCTTTGGTTTTTCAAAGTATTCCTGGAATGTTAAGTACACTTCTTCAAAAGAAGCACCCTCCGCAACAAGCTTTGCAACTGATTCAACAACTGCAAGGTATGCACCATGATATGGGCTCTTTTCTGTGATAAATGGGTTGTATCCCCAAGCCATTAGTGAACATGTGTCTGTATCCTGTTTTTCAACAGAAATCTTGTTTACCATAGCCTGAATTGGTGTTCTCTGGTACTTTCCGCCAAATGGCATAAGAACTGTACCTGCGCCGATTGTAGAGTCAAATCTTTCGGATAAACCTCTCTTTGAGCAGACATTTAAGTCACCTGCCAAAGCCTTGTACATATCGGCAAAATCGCCATTTGTTTCCTTTTTGAATTCTTCAGGAACGCTTGGAGCAATATCAATGTGCTTCGGAGCACCATTTGAGTTCAGGAACTCTCTTGACAAGTTAACGATAGTGTTGCCGTTCCATTCCATTGTAAGGTAAGCTTCTTCCTTAACTTCTGCAACAACAGTTGCCTCAAGGTTTTCAGAAGCTGCAAGTTCGCAGAATCTTTCCACATCCTTTGCTTCAACAACAACAGCCATTCTTTCCTGTGATTCAGAAATCGCAAGCTCTGTTCCGTCAAGACCGTCATATTTCTTTGGAACTTTATCAAGGTTAATGTGTAATCCGTCTGCAAGCTCACCGATTGCAACAGAAACACCGCCTGCACCAAAGTCATTACATCTTTTTATAAGTCTTGATGCTTCCTTGTTTCTGAATAGTCTCTGTAGCTTTCTTTCCTCCGGTGCATTACCCTTTTGAACTTCAGCACCGCAGGATTCAAGTGATTCTAAGCTATGTGATTTTGAAGAACCAGTAGCTCCGCCACAACCGTCACGGCCTGTTCTTCCGCCAAGCAGGATTACTATATCCCCTGCCTCCGGTCGTTCACGGCGTACATTTTCTTCCGGAGCAGCCGCAATAACTGCACCGATTTCCATTCTCTTTGCAACATATCCCTCATGGTAAATTTCGTCTACCTGACCTGTTGCAAGACCAATCTGGTTACCATAAGAGCTGTAACCGTTAGCGGCAGTTGTAACAATCTTTCTCTGTGGAAGCTTTCCTTTTAGGGTTTCAGATGCAGGCTTTAATGGGTCTGCAGCACCTGTTACACGCATTGCTGCATAAACATAGCTTCGTCCTGATAGTGGGTCACGAATAGCGCCACCGATACAGGTTGCAGCACCACCAAACGGCTCAATTTCTGTTGGGTGGTTATGTGTTTCATTCTTGAATAGAAGAAGCCATTTTTCAAGTTTTCCGTCAACATTTACATCGATTTTAACGGTACATGCATTGATTTCTTCTGACTCATCAAGCTTTTCAAGCTTGCCGTTTTTCTTAAGATATTTTGTTGCAATAGTTGCAATATCCATAAGATTTACCGGCTTTGTTCTGCCAATTTCCTGGCGTACCGCAAGGTATTCGTCATAAGCTTTCTGGTGAAGTTCACTTTCAAACTCTACATTCTCGATATTAGTTAAGAATGTTGTATGACGGCAGTGGTCTGACCAGTATGTATCAATCATCTTGATTTCTGTGATTGTCGGGTCACGCTGCTCTGACCTGAAATACTGCTGACAGAATGTGATATCGTCAAGGTCCATTGCAAGACCCTGTTCTTTCATGAAGTCTGCAAGACCATCTTTTGTAAGGTTGCAGAATCCGTCAAGAGTTTTTACTGTTGTCGGGATTTCATAGTCTGTCTTTAATGTTTCTGCTACATCAAGCGATGCTTCTCTTGCTTCTACAGGGTTTATAACATAACCCTTTATTTTAGCAATATCTTCATCAGATAATTTGCCGTATAAAGCGTAAACCTTTGCAGTTTTAACGATAGGTCTTTCGCCTTTTGATATAATCTGGATACATTCAGAGGCTGAATTAGCTCTCTGGTCAAACTGGCCAGGTAAATACTCAACTGCAAATACAACATCTGCATCTGCTGTATAACAGTCAGTTACAATATCAAGCTGTGGCTCTGAAAATACTGTACCTGTTACATAATCAAAAAGGCTCTTTTCAATATTTTCAACATCGTATCTGTTGTAAACTCTTACATTTTCAAGGGCATTTATGCCCATAATGCTGACAAGCTCTGATTTCAGTGAGTCAGCCTCGTGGCATAATCCCGGCTTTTTTTCAACATAAATTCTATATACCATTTAGTTCACCTTTGCTGCAAGTGCCTTCTTGCCAATGTCCTTTCTGTAGTATGCATTTTCAAAGCTAACCAGCTTAACAGTTTCGTAAGCCTTTTCGATAGCACCCTCAAGTGTATCTGCAACTTCGGTAACGCCTAAAACTCTTCCGCCTGCTGTCTTCAGAACACCGTTGTCAAGCTTTGCTCCTGCAACATATATATTTTTGTCAAGCGGCATTTTGATTTCAAAGCCTGACTCATACTTTTGCGGATAACCATTTGATGCCATAACAACACAAGTTGCTGACTTATCTGAGAATTTGACTTCTGCTTTATCTAAAGTTTTATCCCAGATATGCATCATAATATCCAAAAGGTCGCTTTCTAAAAGAGGAAGAACAACCTGTGTTTCAGGGTCACCGAAACGACAGTTATATTCAATAACCTTTGGTCCATTTTTTGTAAGCATAAGACCAAAGTATAGGCATCCTGAGAAGCTTCTTCCCTCACTGTTCATTGCCTCGATTGTAGGAATGAAAATCTTTTCCATACATTCTTTTTGAACTTCATCAGTGTAATAAGGGTTCGGAGCAATAGTTCCCATACCGCCTGTATTTAATCCCTGATCATTATCAAGTGCACGCTTGTGGTCCATTGAAGAAATCATTGGCACAACTGTTTTTCCGTCAGTGAATGAAAGGACAGAAACTTCAGGGCCTTCCAAAAACTCTTCAATAACGATATTGTTACCGCTAGCACCGAAGATTTTATCTTCCATCATAGACTTAACAGCAGCTTTTGCTTCGTCCCTTGTCATAGCGATGATAACACCTTTTCCAAGAGCAAGTCCGTCAGCCTTTATAACGGTTGGAATTGGCGCTGTTTCAAGATAGGTAAGTGCCTTTTCCATATCATCAAAAACTTCGTACTGAGCAGTTGGGATGTTGTATTTTTTCATAAGGTTTTTAGAGAAAACCTTACTTCCCTCAATGATTGCAGCAGCCTTGTTTGGACCAAAAGTTTTGATGCCTTTAGCGTTCAAGCTATCAACCGCTCCCAAAACAAGTGGATCATCAGGTGCAACTACTGCAAAGTCAACTCCAAGCTCTATTGCTTTTTCAGTAATCTTTTCTATTTCATTTGCCGGAATGGCGATACATTCAGCATCCTGTGCTATACCGCCGTTTCCCGGAATTGCGTATATTTTTTCAATTGTCTTGTTTTCT
>JAZNWI010000085.1:0-6337 GCA_045593305.1 Clostridia bacterium
AACCTTTGCCATTTTACCGTTTGCAAATGCGAATAGCATGAAACCTGTAAAGGTATCGCAAGCAACAGCATAAAGGAATTTTTCGTTTGATTCAAAGCCCAAAAGGCCAGGCACATATTCACCAAGACTGCTTACCTTTGAATCAGGAATGTCATAGGCATAGGTTTTATATACAGTAGCCTTATCGGTAAAGAACATAAGCTCGCACTTGTTGGTGGTTTCGATTGTCTGAATAATTTCGTCGCCTTCCTTAAGCTTGTGCTCAGAGGTTGTGAATTTTAAGGATGTGGCAGAAACCTTTTTAACATATCCGTCACGGGTAACAAATAGAGTCAACGGATAGTCATCAATGAAGTTGGATTCATTGTATTCAGCAATTTCTGCATTCTCAATAAGCTTTGTTTTTCTTTCTTTACCGTATTTTTTAGATATAGCATCAAGTTGCTTTGCAATAAGCTTTTTAATTTCCTTTTCGCTTGAAATTATGCGGTTAAGCTCGTCAATTTCTTCGATTAAACGCTCAATTTCAGCGGTACGGTTCAGGATATATTCCTTATTTAAATTACGAAGCTTTATCTCGGCAATGTATTCCGCCTGAACCTTATCAATTGAGAATCCTGACATTAAGTTAGGAATAACATCGGATTCCAGCTCTGTGTGGCGGATGATGGAAATTGCCTTATCAATATCCATAAGGATTTTCTTAAGACCTGTCAAAAGATGTAGCTTCTCTGACTTTTTATCAATATCAAACTTAAGAGCATTCTTGATACATCCCACACGGAAGTTGACCCATTCGCCGATTATTTCGCGAACACCCAAAACCTTTGGAATGTTGTCAATTAAGATATTGAAGTTGCAAGCAAAACTGTCTTCAAGTGGAGTCAGCTTGTAAAGCTTTAACATCAAAGCATCAGGGTCTGTACCACGCTTTAAGTCAAAAGTCAGCTTAAAGCCGTCAAGACCTGTTTCGTCACGGGCATCGGAAATTTCCTTAAGCTTATTTGCCTTAACCAGTTCCATAACCTTGGAAAGGATTGCTTCAACAGTTGTAGAGTATGGAATTTCCTTAATTTCAATGCAGTTGTTTTCTTTGTCATATTCATAAACGGCACGCATTTTGAAACTGCCTCGGCCTGTTTCATAAATTTCACGCATCTGTTCTTTGTCATACAAAAGCTCTGCTCCCAAAGGGAAGTCCGGAGCAGGCATAAGCTCAAGTATGTCGCATTTTGGGTGCTTCATATACTCGATTGTAGCAGCGCAAACTTCTTTTAGGTTAAAGGAACAGATGTTACTTGCCATACCAACGGCAATTCCCTGATTCGGATTAACCAGAATATTCGGGAAGGAAACAGGAAGAAGTGTTGGTTCCTGCATTTCGCCGTCATAATTATCAACAAACTTTACTGTGTTTTTGTTTATGTCGCCAAAAAGCTCCTGACAAATCGGCGCAAGGCGAGCCTCAGTATAACGGGAGGCAGCGTATGCCATATCTCGAGAATACTGCTTACCAAAGTTACCCTGTGATTCCACAAGCGGATGCAAAAGTGCTTCGTTACCCTCGGTGAGTCTCACCATGGTTTCGTAAATTGCACTGTCTCCGTGTGGGTTTAATTTCATTGTCTGTCCCACAATATTTGCGGATTTTGTAAGTTTTCCGCCTAAAAGCCCCATTTTATACATTGTATATAAAAGCTTTCTGTGGGCAGGCTTCAAGCCATCAATTTCCGGAATTGCGCGGGACACGATTACGCTCATGGCGTAAGGCATATAGTTCTTTTCAAGAGTATCTGTTATAAGCTCTTCGGCAATAGGTGCCGGAATATAGCTTTCTTCAATTTGTTTTTTCTTTTTAGCCAAAATCCGTCACCCCCTTAGCTCAAATCAAGCATTTCCATATATAAATGCCCGTTTTGTGCAATGTGTTCTTTTCGTTCTTGTAGGTTATCGCCTAATAATACATCAAATACCTGTGCGGTTCTTGCCGCATTTTCAGGTGATATTCTTATAAGTCGTCTTGTTGCAGGGTGCATGGTGGTCAAGCTCATCATTTCAGGCTGGTTTTCACCAAGACCCTTGCTTCGCTTAATGTCATAGTCGCCCTTTGATAATCCGTCTTCTGTGAGCTGAGCCAAAATCTGTTCCTTTTCGCCATCTGTATAGGCAAAAAGCTTTTCGCCCTTACGCTTTGTCTTTTCAATGGTTATTTCATAAAGCGGTGATTCTGCAATATACACCTTGCCAAGCTCAATAAGGCTTGGAACCAAGCGGTAAATCATAGTTAAAACAAGAGTTCTGATCTGGAAACCGTCCACATCGGCATCGGTACAGATTATGACCTTATCCCAACGCAAGTTATCAATGTTAAACTCTTCAATGCCCTTTATGTGCTTTGTTTTAATTTCAATTCCGCAACCTAAAACTTTTAAAAGGTCAAGGATAACATCGCTTTTGAAAATCTTAGAGTAGTCAGCTTTTAAGCAGTTCAGAATCTTACCGCGAATCGGCATAATTGCCTGGAAGTTAGGGTCACGGGCAAGCTTACATGAGCCAAGAGCAGAGTCACCCTCAACAATGTAAACTTCACGCTTTGCAACTTCTTTGCTACGGCAGTCAACAAACTTTTCAACACGGTTTGTGATGTCCATTGTACCGGTTAGCTTTTTCTTGGTATCAATTCGCACCTTTTCTGCATTTTCACGGCTTCGTTTGTTGATTAAAACCTGATTTGCGATTTTTTCTGCATCGTTCTTGTTTTCAATAAAGTAAACTTCAAGCTGATGACGAAGAAATTCTGTCATGGCATCCTGAATGAACTTGTTGTTTATAGCCTTCTTTGTCTGGTTTTCATAGCTTGTCTGGGTTGAGAATGAGTTGATAACAAGGGCTAAGCAGTCCGCAACATCGGTAAAGGTGATTCGGGACTCGGTCTTGTTATACTTGCTGTTTTGCTTTAAATATTGGTCAATAGTAAAAACAAAAGCATTTTTAACCGCCTTATCAGGTGAACCGCCGTGTTCAAGCCAGCTTGAGTTGTGGTAATATTCCAATAGGTTCACCTTTGATGAGAAGCAGAATGCAATCTGCATCTTCACCTTGTATTCAGGCTTGTCTTCGCGGTCACGGCCAACACGCTCTGCATCCCACACCTCTGTGGTGGTAAAGCCGTCTTCGCCAACATGGTCATTTAAGTAGTCCACGATGCCGTTTTCATAGTAGTATTCAAAAAGCTGAGTACCCTCATCAGACTCGTTATAAAGAACAAATCTGATTCCGGCATTGGTCATAGCCTGCTTCTTTAAAACATCCTGATAATATTCAACAGGAATATTGATGTCGGTGAAAACCTCCATATCCGGCTTCCACTTAATTGTTGTACCGGTTTTGTTTGAATTAACAGGAGTGCTTGATAATCCGCCTTTGTTTTCACCCTTTTCAAAGTGAAGATTGTAGCGGGTTTTGTCACGGACAACCTCAACATCCATGTACTCAGCAGAGTACTGTGTTGCACATGCACCAAGACCATTTAAACCAAGACTGTATTCATACATACCGCCTGAGTTATTGTTATATTTTCCGCCGGCATAAAGCTCACAGAAAACAAGCTCCCAGTTATATCTTTCTTCCTTTTTATTATAGTCCACAGGGATGCCACGACCATAGTCGCGCACCTCAATACTGCCGTCACGAAAACGAGTTATTTCAATAATATTTCCGTAGCCTTCACGAGCTTCGTCAATGGAGTTTGACAGGATTTCAAAGAAGGAATGCTGGCATCCCTCAAGGCCGTCTGAACCAAAAATAACCGCCGGGCGTTTACGAACTCGGTCGGCACCTTTGAGGCTTTGAATACTTTGATTTCCGTACTCTTCCTTTTTCTTTGGCATACTATTTTCCTTTCTAACTATATATAGTTTTAAAATAGGCACTTTACCTTGTCATTATACTACAATTAGTAGATTTTGTCAAATTTGGGGTAGGATATTGTATTTGTTTTTAAAATGTGTTAAAATATCATATATAAATGTCGGTTTTTACTTATTATTTTGCCGACAAATGAGAGGATTATAACTATGAATTCAGCGTATATATACTTGCAGATTTACAGACTTTTTGACAGGTGCACGCCTCTTAAATTTGATTGCGGAAAGTTATGTGAAAGTGCGTGTTGCAAAGGTGATGAATCAGGAATGTATTTATTCCCTGGTGAAGAAAGCGTTCATCGTCTTTTAAATTGCCACTGGGCAAAGATTGAAAAGTCAGATTTTACTTATACTTATAACGGAAAAACAAAAAATGTACCGCTTTTGGTATGCGAGGGTGAATGCGACCGATATGAACGCCCGCTTGCTTGCCGTATATTTCCGCTGACACCGTATGTTAATAAGAATGGGGATCTTCAGGTCATAATGGACCCGAGAGCAAAGTCGGTTTGCCCGATTGCAAGAGAGATTGATGCTGACGAGCTTTCGGAAAGCTTTGCAAGACGAGTAAAGAAAGCGTTTTTGCCACTTATGAAAAATGCGGAGTTCCGTGAATTTATGAAAACATATTCGGAGTATTTAGACGAATTTCAGAAATTTTTTTGATAGATAATAAAGTCCAAAGACGGACAAGGATGTGATTTTTATTATACTGATAATAGCGGAAAAACCGAGTCTTGCCAGAAACATTGCATCAGCACTCGGAAAGATGCGAAAGGGCGACGGTTTTTTGGCAGATGATAAATATATTGTAACCTGGGCATTCGGACACTTGTTTTCCCTTGCGGATATTGAGGAATATTCACCGAACCCTGACGGAAGATGGAGTATGAAAAATATTCCGTGCTTTCCTGAAAACTTTCAGTTTCAGCTTAAAAAGGGGAAAGACGGAGCGGTGGACGCAGGAGTACGCCATCAATTTGAGGTGATAAAGGGACTTTGTCAAAGAGAAGATGTTACCACCATTGTTAACGCAGGGGACGCGGACCGTGAGGGTGAAATCATAATAAGAATAATTGTGGAAAAGGCGGGTCTTTCGGGAAAGGAATTTAAAAGACTCTGGCTTCCTGACCAGACACCGCAAACCATAAACCGTGCAATCGGCGAAATGAAGGACGAAACCGAATACCAAAACCTTGCAAACGAGGGCTTGGCCAGAACATATATGGACTGGCTTTACGGCGTGAACCTGACCCGCTATGCGACCTTGAAATCGGGTACGCTTCTTCGGGTTGGCAGAGTTATTGTGCCAATAGTAAAGGCTATTTATGACCGCGATATGCAAATTCGCAATTTTAAGCCGGATATTTACTATGCCATAGTTTCAAAGGCGGAAACAAAGGGCGAGGAGATTGAGCTTACCAGTAAAGAAAAGTTTGATAAAAACAAGCTGAATCAGGCACAGGAGCTATGCCGGAAATATAACGGCGAAACCGCTATCGTGGTTGATAAAAAGAAGAAAAAGGACACAGTAAACCCGGGAAAGCTGTATTCTTTAACAAAACTACAAAATGTTTTGGGTAAGAAATACAAGATGTCAATGGAGGAAAGCTTAAGAATTCTTCAGGGACTTTATGAAAAGGGATATGTTACTTACCCGAGAACCAACTCGGAGTATCTTGCTGAAACTGAACAGGACAAGGTAAAGGCTATAATTGAGGGTGTTAAAAAACTGGGATACCCTGTAGAGTTCAAGTTTAAAAAGACTATTTTTGACGATAAGAAAATCGAGTCACATTCGGCTTTAACCCCTACATATAAAATTCCGCAAAAGGACGCGCTGTCGGAAGATGAGTACAAGGTGTATTCAACTGTTATGCGAAGATTTGCGGCGGTATTTTGCAGTGAGGAATGTATTGCAGAAAAGAATGAAATAAAAATCAAGGTTGGAGATTTGGAGGAGTTCACCTTAAAAGGAACAGTAATCCTGCAAAAAGGCTGGACAAAATACGACGATTACAACAAAAAGGACAAAATATTGCCACCCCTTGAGGTCGGGGATGTTGTAAATACGGAATTTGCTCCATGCGAAAAGGAGACTTCTCCGCCAAAGCATTACACCATTGAAACTCTTAATAATTATCTGAAAAATCCGTTTAAGGAAGAAAAGCAGAACATTGAAAATGAGGACGATGAAGAAGAGTATCGTGCAATTTTTGAGGGTCTGGAGCTTGGAACGGAAGCCACAAGAACAGGTATTATTGATAATGCCCGAAAGAGCGGATATATCCAGCTTAAAAAGGATGTTTATACAATCCTGCCGGACGGTGAATTCCTGATTGAAGCACTCTCAAGAATGAATATAAGCATGGACAAGTACAAAACTTCCGAGCTTGGTAAGGCACTTAAAA
>JAZNWI010000086.1:0-20459 GCA_045593305.1 Clostridia bacterium
ACAAACATAATCTTAATCATGGAATAACCTTTCTGAAATGCATTATACTATATAGCATATTTTACAATAAATAAGCATAAAATTCAATAATTTTTTTACGAAAAAAAGCAGATTTTGGCTTAAAAAACTATTGCAAAAAACAAGGTATTGTTATATAATAAAAAATGGTTGATTATACATATAATACAAAAAATGGGAGGATTATTACATATGGTATTCGAAAAGGTAAAGAAAATAATCACAGAACAGCTTGGAATTGATGAAAAGGAAGTTACACTTGAATCTGCATTTATTGAAGATTTAGGCGCAGACTCACTTGACATCGTAGAGCTGATTATGGCTATGGAATCTGAATTTGATATGGAAATTGAAGACGACGAAGTTGAAGATATTTCAACAGTTGAAGATGTTGTTAACTATATAAAGGAAAACGCTGATTTAGACTAATTTATCTAGGGGATATAAATGACTGATTTTGAGAAAAGAATAGGATACACTTTTAAGAATAAAGAGTATTTAAAGGTTGCACTTTCGCATAGCTCTTATGCTTATGAAGCACATACTAAAAGCAATGAGCGTCTTGAATTTTTAGGCGACTCGGTTTTGAGCCTTATTGTAAGCGAGAAGCTGTTTTTAACCCATAGAGATGACGATGAGGGTGATCTTTCAAAAATCCGTGCAAGCCTTGTGTGCGAAAACGGACTTTTCGAGCTGTCAAAAAAGATAGACCTTGCAAGTGAAATCCGTTTAGGTCGCGGCGAAGAAATGGGGGGCGGAAGAAATCGGCCGTCTGTTGTTTCTGATGCTTTTGAAGCACTGCTTGCTGCAATATTTTTGGACAGTGATTTTTATACTGCAAAGAAATGGCTTCTTGATTTGATGGAAGATGAATTTTCAAATCTTCATGACAAAAGAAGACTTGGTGACTATAAGACTGCTCTTCAGGAGCATACTCAAAAAGGCACAAAAGGAAAAGTGACCTATACAAAAATCAGTGAAGACGGCCCTGACCACGCAAAGCACTTTGTGTGTGCTGTTTTAGTTGACGGCAAGGAAATCGCAAGGGGCGATGGCAGAACAAAAAAAGAAGCGGAGCAGAACGCTGCAAAGCGTGCACTTGAAATTCTATGAAATGCTATAATATTCCCATCTTTGTACCTCACGAAGGTTGCCCCTTTGATTGCATCTTCTGTAACCAAAGGAAGATAACCGGTCAGGATACAAATGCCACAAGGGAAGATGTATTTAAAATAATTGAAGAACATTTAAAAACTTTGCCGGATGGTGAAAAGTATGTTGAAGCTGCTTTCTTTGGAGGCAGCTTTACGGGTATTTCAGCCCAAAAACAGTGCGAGCTTCTGGGTGCTGCAAAAGAATTTGTCGACCAAGGAAAAATACAGGGAATACGCCTGTCTACAAGGCCTGATTATATCTCAGAAGAAATTCTTTCAAGGCTAAAGTCATACGGCGTAACCACAATAGAGCTTGGTGTTCAGTCAATGGACAACGAGGTTTTAAAAAAGGTAAGTCGCGGCCATACGAAAGAAGATGTAATATGTGCATCGAAGCTCATAAAGTCATACGGGTTCCGCTTAGGTCTTCAGATGATGACAGGGCTTTTAGGGGATACTCCGGAAAAAACCATTGAAACTGCAAGACAAATAATAGAGCAAAGGCCGGAGTTTGTGCGAATTTATCCCACATTGGTTTTAAAGGATACAAAGCTTGAAGCACTTTATAAACAGGGGAAATACCTGCCACAGACTGTGGAAGAGGCGGTAAGCCTTTGCAAAGAGCTTATAAAGATGTTCAAGGCTGCGGATATTGAGGTTATCCGCGTTGCCCTTGTTACAACCGAAGAAATTTCAGATGGCGGTGCAGTAGTTGCAGGGCCATTTCACCCGGCATTCCGTGAGCTTGCCGAGGGTGAAATTTACTATGATGAAATGGTAGCGATAATTGAAAAAGACCCGACTTCAAGGACTTTTTTAGTTAATCCAAGTGAAATTTCAAAAGCGGTTGGAAACAAAAAGCGAAACATTTTACGGATTAAAGAAAAATACGGGTTTTTGGTGAAAGTAAAACCCGACGATACGATAGATGCGGGAAAGATAAAAGTTTGGAAGGAATGAGATTTTAGTGTACTTAAAGAGAATTGAGATGCAAGGGTTTAAGTCCTTTGCGGATAAAACAGTTCTGAATTTTGAACAGGGAATTACGGCCGTAGTAGGCCCGAATGGTAGCGGAAAGAGTAATATTTCTGACGCTATTCGTTGGGTTATGGGCGAAATGAGCGCAAAATCACTTCGTGGCTCAAATATGCAGGATGTTATTTTTAACGGTACACAGACAAGAAAACCCCTTAACTTTGCAGAAGTAAGTCTTGTTCTTGATAATACTGAAAGAATATTCCCGATTGAATTTGATGAAGTTATGGTAACAAGACGCGTTTTCCGTTCAGGAGAAAGCGTTTACCAGATAAACAAGGCAAACTGCCGACTTCGTGACATTCAGGAGCTGTTTATGGATACAGGTCTTGGCCGTGACGGATATTCTATGATAGGTCAGGGAAATGTGTCACAGATTTTGTCAACAAAGGCAGAAGACAGACGAGCATTTTTTGAAGGTGCGGCAGGTGTTTCAAAATATAAGCACAGAAAAGACGAGGCAGAAAGAAAGCTTTCCTCTGTAAACGAGAATCTTATCCGTATTAACGATATTACAATCGAGCTTGAATCACAGCTTAAGCCTTTAGAGAATCAGTCTAAAAAAGCAAGAGAATATCTTGTTTTGTATGAAGAATTTAAAGGTCTTGATGTTAGCTTAATGCTTCGCAATATCGAAGCAGGCGCAAATCAGCTTGGCGAGGTAAGAAAACAGCTTGAGCTTGTAAATGGCGAGATTGAAGAGGTTCGTGAAAAATCAGACGGCTTCGAGCTTGAGATAGCAAAGCTATACTCTGAAAATGAGAAAAAAGACGAGGAACAATCAATTACCAATAATGCACTCTTGGAGAGTGAAGCAGGAATTTCCAAAGCGGAAAATGAGATTGTCCTTGCGGAAAATAACATTGCAAATAACAAATCACTTTTTGAGAGATTTGATAAGGAAATAGAAAACTTAAAGGCGAAAAATGAAAATCACATAAAGCAGATTTCCGATATTGAAGAAGAAATAAAGAATCAGGAAAAAGAATCTGCAGATCTTCTTTTGGCATTTGAGAACATACAGAATGATAACTCGTCTTTCTATGACGAGCTTTTGGCGTGCAAGAAAAAGATAGACGAAATCAAGGAAAAAATTCAGGAAAAGACAAATCAGGTAGCATCAGATAAAGCGAAGGTTACAGGTCTTGAAACTCTTCGTGCAAGCTTTTTGGAAAGAAAGGCATCTGTTGAGTCCGAAAAGGATGCAAGTCTTCGCGGAATAGAGGATACAAAGCGTGAAATAAAGGAAAGCGAAGAGAAGATAAAGACTCTTTCTGAAAAGCTTACATCAATGCAACAGAGAATTGATGTTCAGCAGGAAAGATATGATGCTATTTCAAAGGAAATTGAAGCAGTAAACAGCGAAATTGCAGATGAACAGCTTGAGCTTAACTCAAAAACCTCTAAAAAGCGTATGCTTGAAGCTATGGAAAATGACTACGAGGGTTATGCAAAGAGCGTAAAGGCAGTACTGACTGCACCTGAGCTTAAAAAGCGTGCAATTTACGGCACTTTATCAGGACTAATTACTCTCGACAAAGAATATGTAACCGCTATCGAAGTTGTTTTAGGCGGAGCATTACAGAATGTGGTTGTAGAAAATGAAGATGATGCAAAGGCTGCAATTTCATTCCTTAAGGAAAACAAGCTTGGTCGTGCCACATTCCTGCCTGTATCTTCAGTTAAGGGCAGGGGTCTTGATAATGAAAACGAAATTAAGAAAGAAAAAGGATTCGTGGGAATTGCCCGTGATCTTGTAAGATATGATAAGAAATACACAGGTATAATTGATAACCTGTTAGCAAGAGTTGTAGTTGTTGAAAATATTGACGACGGTATTGCACTATCCCGTAAATACGGCTACCGCTTCAAGACGGTAACCCTGTCAGGTGAAGTATTTAATGCAGGCGGATCAATGTCCGGCGGTAGCGTTAATAAGACAAGCGGATTTTTATCTCGTGCAAGTGAGATAAAGACACTTGGTACAGAAATTTCAGCGCTTTCAGTAAGCTTAGAAAAGCTTAAGAAAGAAGCGGATGCTAAAGCATCTGACCTTGACAATGCGAAGATGCAGCTTTCAACATATACACCTTTAGCGCGAGAGTATGAAAACGATATTCTTGTTCTTGAGAACTCACTAAAGCATTTGTCGCTATCAGTTGAAGCCGGTGGAAGTGCGGACAAGGCACTTTTAGACGAGCTATTGTCAATTGAAAATCAGTTAAAGGATTCTTCTGACGAAATTGCGGTATTAATCAGCACCGTAAGGACAGGCGAAAACGAAGTTGAAGCACTTATGCAAACTGCAAAAGAGCTGGAAGATGAGCATAAGGCATTGGAAGAGAAGAAAGAAAATAAGACTCAGGAGCTTATGGACGAAACTCTTCGCTTAAAGTCTTTGGAAAAGGACATTGAGGCAAATCGTCAGCTTATTTTGGATACAAAGCAGCAGATTTTGGAAAACGAAGAAGCAATTGCACAGAAGATTGAGGATAAGAAAACTATTGAAAATCAAAATGCCGAGCTTTTGAAATCTATTGAAGAAAAGAAAGCCGGCATAGATATGATTCGCGAAGGCTCAGAAAAGATTAAAGAGCGAATCCGCGAAATTGATAAAGAAAAAGCTGAGGTTATGGAAAAGCTTAAGGGAATGCAAAATTCCAATAAGGAAATAACCGACAGACTTATCAATCTTCAGCAGGAGCTATCCCGAGTTGAAAACCGCGAAACAAAGCTTACCATGGAGCGTGACAATATGTTATCACGCCTGTGGGATGATTATGAGCTTACTCCGGATACTGCAAAGGAATCTGCAAAGGAAATCGAAAACGAAAAAGAAGCAACTCAAAGAGCTACCGAGCTTCGTGCTAAAATTAAGTCATTGGGTAGCATTAACCTTGATTCTATCGAAGAATACAAGAATGTAAAAGAGCGTTATGAATTCCTGTCAACACAAAAAGCTGACCTTGACAAGTCAAAGGATGACTTAACCAAGGTAATCGGCTCAATGCAGGAGCTTATGGAAGAACATTTTGAGAGACAGTTTGCCGAAATCAATAAGAGCTTTGAAAATGTATTCCGTGAACTGTTCGGCGGCGGACGAGGAAGACTATACCTATCCGAGCCTGATAATGTACTGGAAAGTGGTATTGAAATTGAAGTACAGCTTCCTGGTAAGAGCTTACAGAACATTAACCTGTATTCGGGTGGTGAAAAGTCCTTTATCGCAATTGCATTACTATTTGCGATTCTGGCAGTTAAGCCGACTCCGTTCTGTATCCTGGACGAAATTGATGCGGCACTTGACGATGTTAATGTTTCAAGATTTGCGACATACTTGAATAACTACTTGGACGACACTCAGTTCGTCGTTATTACTCACCGTCGTGGTACAATGGAAGCAGCAAATGTTCTATATGGTGTAACCATGCAGGAAAAGGGCGTAACCAAAATGCTTTCTCTTGCTATTGACGAGGTTGATGAAGAGCTTATAAAGTAACCGGAAAGGAACAAAAATGGGTTTTTTTGAAAAATTAAGAAGCGGTCTTGGTAAAACAAGAGAGTCTATATCAGAAAAGGTAAACAGCGTTTTTTCGGTATTCACAAAAATTGACGAAGAATTTTTTGAGGAGCTTGAAGAAGCACTGATTATGGCGGATATGGGAGCTGAAACCGCAACATATATAATAGGCGAGCTTGAGGGGGCAGTTAGGAAAAAAGGAATAACTGACCCTGATGAAGTTAAAAACGAGCTTAAAGGTATTATAAGTGCAATTTTAATGGAAACAGACGGCACACTGAAGCTTAACACAAAGCCGTCAGTGCTTTTGGTAATCGGTGTAAACGGTGTGGGGAAAACCACATCCATCGGGAAGCTTGCAATGCACTTTAAGTCACAGGGGAAAAAGGTGATTTTAGCGGCAGCGGATACTTTCCGTGCAGCAGCCATTGACCAGCTGGATGTGTGGGCAAAAAGAAGCGGTTGTGACATTATAAAGCATAACGAAAATTCCGACCCTGCGGCAGTTGTATTTGATGCTTGCCGTGCAGCTGTGGCAAGAAATGCAGATATTTTAATCTGTGACACAGCAGGCCGACTCCATAACAAGGCAAACCTTATGGCAGAGCTTAATAAAATAAGCAGAGTTATTGAAAAAGAACTGCCTGATAGTGATAAGGAAATTATGATAGTGCTTGATGCATCAACAGGGCAGAATGCTGTATCTCAGGCAAAGCTTTTCGGAGAGGTTGCAGAGATTTCAGGCATTGTCCTTACAAAGCTTGACGGCACAGCAAAGGGCGGTATTGTAGTTTCTATTGCAAAGGAACAGAACATACCTGTTAAGTTTGTTGGTGTAGGCGAGGGAATAGATGATCTTCAGGAATTTAAAGCCGAAGATTTTGCAGCTGCACTTTTTGAAGAATAATTTCTTTAAAAATCCTGTCATACATTGACTTTTACGGCAAAATATGATAAAATTATAGCCAATTTATTGTTGGAGGAAAGATTATGGTAAAAATAGCCATTTTAGGATTTGGCACTGTGGGTAGCGGTGTGTATGATATATTCTGTGATACAAACTTTAAGGAGGAGGCAATGTCTCCTATCGAGGTTAAGTATATTCTGGATATAAGGGATTTCCCTGACCATCCTTGTAAGCACCTTTTCACAAAGGATTTTGATGATATTTTAAAGGATGATGAAATCTACTGCGTAGTTGAGGCTATGGGCGGGCTTCATCCTGCTTATGAGTTCACAAAGGCACTACTTGAAAAGGGTGTAAATGTTGTAACATCAAATAAAGAGCTTGTTGCAACTCACGGACCTGAGCTTTTAGCTATTGCAAAGGATAAGAATGCAAACTACCTGTTTGAAGCCTCAGTTGGTGGCGGTATTCCAATTATAAAGCCAATGTGCTCAAGCCTTAAGTCAAACAAGGTGGAGAAGATAATGGGTATCTTAAATGGTACAACCAACTATATCTTAACCGAAATGATAACAAAGAATAAGGATTTTGATGAATGCCTTGCCGATGCACAGGCAAAGGGCTATGCAGAAAGAAACCCTGCAGCAGATATTGAAGGACACGATGCTTGCCGTAAGATTGCAATTTTGTCAAGTCTTGCATGGGGAAACTATGTAGACTATAATGACATAGTGACCGAGGGTATTACAGAAATCACTTTGGACGAAGTACATTTTGCAGAAAAGATGGGCTATGTAATTAAGCTTATCGGTTATGCAGAGAAAAAGGACAAGATATTCGCAAGAGTATCACCTATGCTTATCAAAAAGGATTTCCCGCTTGCAGGAGTAAATGATGTATTTAACGCAATCGTCGTAGAGGGAAATTATCTTGGTACATCCATGTTCTACGGAAAAGGTGCAGGAAAATTCCCGACAGCATCAGCAGTAGTTGCAGATGTAATCGAATCTGTACGCCACATAAATGCTAAAAAAGCATATATTGAATGGAAGCCATCACCAGATGGATACATGATGGATATAATGGAAACAGAGTCTAAATACTTTGTAAAGAGCAATAAAACTATGGCGGAAGTTTCTGCTAAGTTTGGTAATGTTACATTTGCAGATGGCTCAAGTGACGGCAATCTTGCTTATATAACAGAAAAAATGACAGAACGCGAGTTCCTTTCAAAAATCGGGGATGAGCATTTCATAAGAGTGTTGGAGGCATAATGGTATATGTAAGAGTGCCGGCGACCAGTGCTAATATGGGCTCGGGGTTCGATAGTCTCGGCATAGCTTTGGGAATTTACAATACCTTAAAAATTTCAGAAATCGAAAGCGGTATTGTGGTTTATAACAATTCAAAAGAATATATTCCAATTGGTGAGAAAAACCTTGTATACAGGGCAATATGCCGCGTGTTTGACGAGGTAGGATACAAAAAAAAGGGAATAAGAATAATCCAGAACAGCGATATTCCGGTGACTCGTGGCCTTGGTAGTTCAAGTGCCTGTATAATCGGCGGAATGCTGGCTGCCAATGTTTTTTCAGGAAGAAAGCTTTCCTATAAGGAGATTTTAAATCTTGCAGCAGAGTTTGAAGGGCATCCTGATAATGTAACTCCGGCACTTTTTGGTGGATTCTGCATAGCAGCTACCGAAAACGGGAAAACGGTATATACTTCAAATAAGCTGGATCCGAAGCTTAAGGCTGCAATAATGGTACCTGACTTTTTCCTGTCAACAAAATTGTCAAGAGGAGCACTCCCTGAAATAGTACCTTTAGCTGATGCATCATATAATATATCAAGGGCTTCTCTTTTAACATCCGCTTTGATAAACGGAAAGTATGATGACTTAAAATCCTGTGTGGGCGATAAGCTTCATCAGGATGTCAGGAAAGAAAATGTACCGCATTTTGATGCGATAATGGAAAAAAGCTATGAGTTTGGGGCAAAAGCTACTTACCTTAGCGGTTCAGGACCTACAATAGTTTCGCTAATTTCCGAAAACTACGAAGATTTTGAGAATAACATGTCAGAGTTTTTAAAGACTTTGGACAGCAAATTCAGTATAAAAATTTGCTCTATAGATAATGTTGGTGCAATCTTAAAGGAATGTGCCGATTAAGATTAAAAGTAAATAATGGCCTTTATGGCGTGGAAAGGAAGGACATATATTATGGGACTTATAGTTCAGAAATACGGTGGCTCATCTGTTAAGGATGCTGAGCATGTTTTTAATGTAGCAAACCGTATAGTTGAGGCATACGATGCCGGTAATGATGTGGTTGTTGTTGTTTCAGCACAGGGCGACACAACTGATGATTTAATTGAAAAAGCACAGGAGATTAATCCAAAGGCTTCAAAGCGAGAAATGGATATGCTTCTTGCAACAGGTGAGCAGATTTCAATCTCACTTCTTGCAATGGCTATTGAAAAGATAGGAAGACCTGTTATTTCACTAACAGGCTGGCAGGCAGGCTTCAGAACAGATTCTTCTTATTCAAATGCGAGAATTAAGAGAATTGATACAGAAAGGCTAAGAAGCGAGCTTGATAAGAGAAAGATTATCATTGTTGCAGGATTCCAGGGTGTTAATAAGTATGACGATATAACAACTTTGGGTCGTGGCGGTAGTGATACATCAGCTGTAGCTTTAGCTGCAACATTACATGCAGACATCTGTGAAATTTATACCGATGTTGACGGTGTATATACAGCAGACCCAAGATTTGTAAAAAATGCTAAGAAACTGGACGATATTTCATATGACGAAATGCTTGAGCTTGCATCACTTGGTGCAAATGTTCTTCACAATCGTTCAGTTGAAATGGCGAAGAAATATAATGTAAACATGGCAGTAAAATCAAGCCTTAATAAAAATGAAGGAACATTTGTCAAGGGGGTAAATAAAGTGGAAAAAATGTTGGTTAGAGGCGTTGCAAGAGACAACGATGTTGCAAGAATTTCATTATGTGGTGTTGAGGATGTTCCAGGAAAAGCATTCACAGTATTTGCACTGATTTCAAAGGAAGATATCGGTGTTGATATAATCTTGCAGTCAATCGGAAATAATGGTAAAAAGGATATCAGCTTTACCGTTAAAGAAAGCGACCTTGATAGAGTTTTAGCAGTTTTAGAAGAAAATAAAGACACAGTTTGTGCAGACGAAATCAAGTATACAAAGGATGTATCAAAGGTTTCAATCGTTGGTGCAGGTATGGTAAATAACGCAGGTGTTGCAACAAAGATGTTTGAGGCTTTATACAATGCACACATCAATATCAGCATGATTTCAACATCAGAAATCAAGATTTCTGTTTTGGTTGACCAGAAAGATGCAGAGCGTGCTGTAAATGCAGTTCACGACAAGTTTTTACTTGACTAATAAAAACTAATTTATCAAGGCAATTTCTGCCTTGATAAATTTTTATACATTCTAAGTTGAGGTATTATTATGAACGATAAAATTATCGGCAGAAACCCTGTGGCAGAAGCCATAAAATCAGGACGAGAAATAGATAAAATTATGGTCAAGAAGGGCGAAATTGAGGGTTCTCTTCGTCCGATTATAAAAAAAGCAAGGGATATGGGCATCCCTGTTATTGAAGCGGACAGAAACAAGCTTGACCAGATAGCAGAGGGCGGAAACCATCAGGGTGTTATCGCATATGTGGCAGCTCATGATTATGCAAGTTTAGACGATATTTTTGATAATGCTGCAAAAAAGGGTCATTCACCTTTTATTATCATACTTGATAAAATCACTGACCCTCATAATTTCGGCTCAATAATAAGAACTGCAAACTGTGCAGGTGCTGACGGAATTATCATACCAAAACGCGGCAGCGTAGGGCTTAATGAAGTTGTGGCAAAAACTTCTGCAGGTGCAATTGAATATGTACCTGTTTGCAAGGTGACAAATATTGCTCAGACAATTGACCAGCTAAAAGACCGTGGTGTTTGGGTTGCAGGAGCTGAAGCCGGCGGGGACACCATGTACAAAACTGACCTTAAAGGCTCAATGGCACTTGTTATCGGCAGTGAAGGCGAGGGTATTTCACGATTGGTAAAGGAAAAATGCGACTTTTTGGTTGAAATCCCGATGTTTGGAGATGTAAACTCACTAAACGCATCCGTTGCAGCAGCAGTTTTAATGTACGAGATAGTACGCCAGAGAAACAACTAACTTGGAGGAATAACAATGAACAAAGCAGTAATCACCGTTATCGGTAAAGATACAGTAGGAATTATAGCAAAGGTAAGCAACCTTTTATTTGAAAACAATGTAAACATCCTTGATATTTCTCAGACAATTATGCAGGACTTGTTCACAATGATAATGCTTGTGGACATAAAGGATGTTCAGGTAGGCGATCTTCAGGAAAAGCTTGATGTAATTGCAAAGGAAATGAATCTGTCAATCCGAGTGCAAAATGAAGAAATCTTCAACTCAATGCACAGAATATAAGGAGTATAGGCATGCTAAATCCTTTTGAAATATTAGAAACCATAAATATGATTGATAAGGAAAACCTTGATATTAGAACTATTACTATGGGTATTTCCTTGAAAAACTGTGCAGACCCTGACATAGATAAGGTTTGCGAAAAAGTTTATAAAAAGATAACAACCTATGCAGGAAATCTTGTAAAGGTTGGTTGTGATATTGAAAAGCAGTTCGGTATTCCGATTATCAATAAAAGAATTTCCGTAACACCTGTTGCAACCCTTGTGGATGTGTTGGAAGAAAAGACTATTGATAACTGCGTAAAGCTTGCAAAAACTTTGGACAGAGCTGCAAAAGATGTTGGCGTAAACTTCATCGGTGGCTTTAGTGCTTTGGTACATAAGGACTTCACAGACGGTGAAGCAGCACTTATCCGCTCAATTCCAAGAGCTCTTGCCGAAACCGACATTGTTTGCTCAAGCGTAAATGTTGGAAGCACAAAAGCAGGTATCAATATGGACGCAGTTGCGGCAATGGGAAGAATAATTAAGCAGGCAGCAGAACTTACAAAGGATAATGGCGGGTTTGCTTGTGCAAAACTTGTTGTTTTCTGTAACGCTGTTGAGGATAATCCATTTATGGCAGGAGCTTTCCATGGCGAAGGTGAAGGCGAATGTGTAATAAATGTAGGCGTTTCCGGACCTGGCGTTGTAAAATGCGCTTTGGAAAAGGTAAAAGGCGAGCCATTCGGCGTTGTTGCAGATACAATTAAGAAGACCGCATTCAAGATTACAAGAATGGGACAGCTTGTAGCACAGGAAGCATCAAAACGCTTAGGCGTGCCGTTTGGTATTGTAGACCTATCTTTAGCACCAACTCCTGCAGTAGGTGACAGCGTTGCTTATATTTTAGAGGAAATGGGTCTTGAAAAGTGCGGAACACATGGAACAACTGCGGCCCTTGCACTACTTAATGATGCGGTTAAAAAGGGCGGCGTTATGGCATCATCTTATGTTGGCGGCCTTTCCGGTGCATTCATTCCGGTAAGTGAAGATGCAGGAATGATTGATGCTGCAAAATGCGGTGCACTAACATTGGAAAAGCTTGAGGCTATGACATGTGTATGCTCTGTGGGACTTGATATGATTGCAGTTCCGGGTGATACATCAGCCGAAACCATATCTGCAATTATCGCAGATGAAGCGGCAATCGGCATGGTAAATACCAAAACAACAGCGGTAAGAATTATCCCCGGCCCAGGTACAAAGGTTGGCGATACAGTAGAATTTGGCGGACTTTTGGGAAGCGGCCCTGTAATGCCTGTTAAGGAATATTCAAGCGCTGACTTTATTGCTCGCGGTGGAAGAATCCCGGCACCTCTTCAGGCACTTAAGAACTAAACTATAAAAGAATCGTAAAACAAGGATTTGCGGTTCTTTTTTTTGCAATAAATTTGGATATTTTTGCCCAAAACCTATTGCAAAATACCGTCAATGGTGCTATAATAATAGAGTTGCAATAAGGAGAGGTGGCCGAGTGGCCGAAGGCGCAACATTGGAAATGTTGTGAGGGTAACACCTCCGTGAGTTCGAATCTCATCCTCTCCTCCATATAATCCTTGCTGTTTGGGGAAACGGCAAAATAAAAATTGTGCGCATATAGCCGAATGGAAATCCGTTCGGTATATGCTCTTTTTTTCGAAAATGTCTAAAAGGAGAGATGCTTATGTTAAAACGCTTGGCGAGTTGTATCCGTGAATATAAAATGCCTGCAATCTGGACTCTTGTTTTCATTTTGCTTGAGGCAGTTATTGAAACCGCCATTCCGTTTATTACTGCAAATCTTGTAAACGGAATAAAAAACGGCGTAGAAATGAATGAAATCTTGAAAACAGGCGGAATCCTTGCTGTAATGGCAATTGTATCCCTTGCATGCGGTGGTATTGCAGGATTCACCTGCTCAAAAGGATCTGCCGGATTTGCAAAGAATCTTCGTCATGATATGATGGGTAGAATTCAGCAGTATGCATTTTCTAATATTGATAAATTCTCATCATCTTCACTTGTAACAAGACTTACAACTGATGTTGGAAATGTACAGATGTCCTTTATGATGATAATAAGAACTGCCATAAGAAGCCCGCTGATGCTCATTTTTTCAATAGTAATGGCTTATGTTATGGGCGGAGCTTTAGCCACAGCATTTGTTGTAATTATACCTATTTTGGGTATCGGACTTTATATGGTAAGCCGTAAGGCAATGCCTGCGTTCAGAAGAGTTTTCAAAAAGTATGACCGCTTAAATGAATCAATCGAAGAAAATGTCCGTGCAATGCGAATTGTAAAGGGATTTTCCCGTGAAGACTATGAGAAAAAGAAGTTTGGAGCGGCAGCTGATGATATCTGCAATGACTTTACAAAGGCGGAGAGAATTGTTGCACTGAACACACCTTTAATGACCCTTTGTATGAACATAAACATGGTTTTTGTTCTGTTTATTGGCTCAAAAATGACAATAGAAAGCATGGGGCAGACAGTTGATGTGGGTCAGATTTCTGCAATGCTTACATACGGTATGCAGATACTTATGTCCCTTATGATGCTTTCAATGATTTATGTTATGATAACTATGTCAACAGAGTCTGCAAAGCGTATTTGTGAAGTTTTAGAGGAAACTTCCGAAATGACTGAAAAGGAAAATCCAATACGCCAGATTACAGACGGCTCTATTGATTTTGAAAATGTAAACTTCAAATATTCAAAAAAAGCAAAAAGGGATGCACTATCCGGCATAAATCTTCATATAAAGTCAGGCATGACAGTGGGAGTTATCGGTGGTACAGGTTCGGGAAAATCATCCCTTGTTCAGCTTATACCCCGTCTTTATGATGTAACTGACGGATGCGTAAAAGTTGGTGGAGTAGATGTTCGTGATTATGGAATTACAGAACTTCGAAACTCAGTTGCTATGGTACTTCAAAAGAATTTGTTATTCTCGGGGACTATAAAGGAAAATCTTTTGTGGGGTAATGAAAACGCCACAGACAGTGAAATAGAGGAAGCTTGCCGTCTTTCTCAGGCACATGAATTTATAGAAACATTCCCTGAAAAATACGAAACAAAAATTGAACAGGGCGGAACAAATGTATCCGGCGGACAAAGACAAAGACTTTGTATTGCAAGAGCTCTTGTTAAAAAGCCAAAAATTCTTATTCTTGATGACTCAACAAGTGCTGTTGATACAAAAACTGACGCTCTTATTCGTCAGGGATTTGCAGAATTTATCCCTGAAACTACAAAAATCATTATTGCACAGCGTGTTGCATCTGTTATGGATGCTGATATGATTGTGGTTATGGAAAACGGACGAATTTCCGATGTGGGAACTCACGAAGAACTCCTTAGCCGCTCAGAGATTTATAAGGAAATCTATGAACAGCAGACAAATGGAGGTGAGGACGATGAATAAAAGACCAAAGGCAAAAAAGGGAACATTTTCACGATTAATGAAACTCCTTTATGAGTTTTATCCAAGAATGCTTCCTATAACAATTTTCTGTATTCTGTTCTCTGCAGCCTCCGCCGCAATTCCTGACCTTTATATACAAAAGGTTATGGCGGTAATAGAAAAGTGGTATCAGACAGGGGACTGGGCATCAGCTTATCCTGAAATCCTGACACTGATTGTTACCCTCTCTATAATATACCTGATTTCACTTGCTGCGGTATATCTTTATACACAGCTTATGGCGTATATCACTCAAGGCTTTTTAAGCAAAATGCGATGCCGTATGTTTGACGGTATGCAGAACCTTCCAATCAGCTTCTTTGATACAAACAAGCATGGAGATATAATGAGTCATTACACCAATGATATTGATACACTTCGTCAGCTTATATCTCAAGCAATTCCGTCACTTCTTCGTGCGGGTTCTGTGGTAATATTTGTGCTTGGAATCATGCTTTATTTTAGCGTATGGATGACACTTGTAGTTCTCCTTGGCGTTGTTGCCATGATGTTTGTTTCTAAAAAAGTAGGCGGTGGCTCTGCAAAATACTTTATCCGTCAGCAGATAGCAATGGGTAAAGCGGAAGGCTTTATTCAGGAAATGATGAACGGACAGAAGGTTATCAAGGTTTTCTGCCATGAAAAAGAGGTAGAAGCTGACTTTGAAAAGGTGAACAATGAGCTTTTTGAGGATAGTAGCAAAGCTCATGCTTATGCAAATATTTTAGGACCTATTATAGGAAACATAGGTAACATTCTTTATGTTCTGGTAGCCATTGCAGGCGGTATTTTCTATATCACAAAAGTGCCAAATGTAAGCTTTTCAGGCATGGCAATTTCAATAAGCATAATCGTGCCTTTCCTTAATATGACCAAGCAGTTTACGGGAAATGTCAACCAACTTTCTCAGCAGATAAATGCCATTGTAATGGGACTTGCGGGAGCAGACAGAATTTTCGCTTTAATGGACCGACAGGCAGAAGCCGACGATGGCTATGTAACATTGGTTAATGCAAAGGTTTCAGAAGACGGAAAAATCACCGAAACAAAGCATCACACAGGTACATGGGCATGGAAGCATCCACATGGAGACGGAAGCCTTACTTACACGCTCCTAAAGGGTGATGTAAGAATGGTGGATGTTGATTTTGGATATACCGATGAAAAATTGGTTCTTAAGAATGTGTCTGTTTATGCAGAGCCTGGTCAGAAGGTGGCGTTTGTTGGTGCGACAGGTGCAGGTAAGACTACAATTACCAATCTTATCAACAGATTTTATGATATTGAAGATGGAAAAATCCGCTATGACGGCATAAATATCAATAAGATTAAAAAGTCAGACTTGCGGCGTTCTTTAGGAATTGTTCTTCAGGAAACAAACCTGTTTACAGGAACTGTTATGGACAACATCCGCTACGGAAACCTTGATGCAACTGACGAAGAGTGCATAGATGCCGCAAAGCTTGCAGGTGCCGATGACTTTATAACAAGACTTCCTGACGGATACAATACCGAGCTTACAAATAATGGTGCAAACCTTTCACAGGGTCAGCGCCAGCTGATAGCAATTGCAAGAGCAGCTGTTGCGGACCCACCTGTTATGATTCTTGATGAGGCAACATCAAGCATTGATACAAGAACAGAAGCTATTGTGCAAAGGGGTATGGATAAGCTTATGCAAGGAAGAACTGTATTTGTTATTGCCCACAGACTTTCAACAGTTAAAAACTCCGATGTGATTATGGTTTTAGAAAATGGACAGATTATAGAACGCGGAACTCACGATGACCTTATTAGAGAAAAGGGCAAGTATTACCAGCTTTATACAGGTGCATTTGAACTTGAATAAATAAAAAAACTCTGAACGAAAAGTTCAGAGTTTTTTTATATATTGAATATATCAACAATATATGGTATAATATGAGCAGTTATTTATGAAAGGAATCATCTTTATGAGAAAGAAAATTATAGCAGGAGTGCTTTCAGTCTTGCTTTTTAACCTTGTGCCAGCATCCGTGTTTGCAACTGGTTTAGAAAACTTTAACTGGTCAAACCAGGCAAGACAGTTTACCGATGTCCCACAAGATAGTTGGTACTATAAAGCTGTTTCCGAGGCGTCGAGTTGTGGAATTATAAACGGTGTAGGTAACAATCAGTTTAACCCATACGGTACTTTAACCCACGCAGAAGCTATGACATTGATGGCAAAAACCAATGCAATATATCGCGGAAAAGAAGATGAACTGGCAAAAGCACAGGCAAGTAGTACAGCTAATCATTGGGCATTTGGATTGGTGAATTTTTGCAAGGAAAATGCGCTTCCTTATCCTGATGAAACAGAATTTGACACACCAGTAACAAGGAGCACTATGGCTCATTATTTTTATAATTCTATACCTAAGCTTGCATTTAATACAGGCATTTCAAACCATTTGGACGATATGCCTGAGGAGACAACTAACATAACGGTTCAAAACCTTTTCAAAGCAGGAATACTGGTTGGTGACGATAGTGGATTTCGCCTAGAAGATTCTATCACAAGGGCAGAAACTGCGGCTATTATTCAGAGGGTGGCAAATCCTAATGCAAGGATTGAAATTCATAAGCAACATGAAAGTCAATGGAAACAAGGTGAAATTCAAACGGATAAGCCTTATAAGCGTATTCCAAACACCCAGTGGTCGACGGACCCAACGAACGGAATAACAGTCCACTCTCATTTTGGTGACATCAACACCAAGTACGGAAATCACTCTTATGGCTGTCGCAATCAGCAAGAATATGACAAAGTGATGTCTGTAATTGATGAGGCTTTCGCATATGCTTGCAAAAATGAAAAAAGTAAAGTATATAATAAGTCTGTGTTGGAACAGCTTGTAGATTCAGAAAGTAATACCATAAACTTCTTTGAAAATGAGATTGGGATAAGGGATGAACAAGAAATAGCCAATATTCGTATAGCTGAAAATACAGTTAATGATATGCGACAGTACCTTATAGAAACTTATGCAAAGCCAAATGGTGTTGGAACAAATGACGATGTACATAACAATAATGTTCATAAGTATCTTTTTGCTGGTGGTCTTTTGGACTGTGATGGTAATGGTTATTTAAATATGCTCTGTTGGGACTATCTGGGTTTCTCAACTCGTATGATAACCTCCATAAAGATATCCCATGCCACATCTCAAGTGTGTATAAATGGCCGTTGGATAATGGTAAATCAGGATAGCGGAAAACTTGATTTCTGTACTCATGAACAACTGTTAGAACTAATACACAATATCAAAAATGACGCTTATTCAACTCATGATGATACCGATGCTATGATAAAAAATGCCAGCATAACATTAGATAACGGTAAACTTTCAAATAAACCGGATGACTTGGAAATCTGGTCAAATGAAACCCCGACGCATAACCCTTATGATAATTCTGTAATATGATTTAAAAGGTATTCTTCAAGGAATGGAGAATTCCTTTTTTTTATACTTTTTTTTCCAGTCATATCATATACATAAAAGAGAAAATTTTATAAATAGAAAGGTGGCAAACAATGAGCTACGATTACAAACGTTTAGTTGAGGATATTGAAAAGATTTCCGCCAAATATCCCTTTATAGAAACAAAAAATATTGGAAAAAGTGTGATGAAAAAACCGATTTATTGCCTTAAGATAGGTAATGGCGAAAGAAAGCTGTTTTTAAATGGAGCGCACCATGGTCTTGAATATTTGACATCTGCATTTTTAATGAAATTTCTGTGGGAATTCGGAAAAGCGGTATCAGAAAATGGCGAATTTTTCGGGTATGATGCAAAAGAAATCATAGAGAATGTCAGCCTTTACATAGTGCCTATGGTGAACCCTGATGGCGTGGATATTGCCATAAACGGCCTTGACATAACAAATCCATATCATCAAAAACTCATAAGTTCAGTTGGTATTCACAGTTTTAATAAGGTATGGCAGTCAAACGCCAGAGGGGTTGACATAAACCATAACTACAATGCGGGTTGGCGTGTGGTTAAAACCCATCCATGTGAAAGTAAATATGCAGGACCATATTCTGAAAGCGAGCCGGAAACTAAGGCAATGGTGGATTTTATAAGAAAAATGGATTTCGATGTCCTTATTGCGTTTCATTCCCAAGGAAAAGAAATCTATTACGATTTTGACGGAATTGTAGCTGAAAATTCAAAGCAAATAGCTGAAGAAATGGCAAAAGTTAGCGGATATGCAGTATGTGTTCCGGAAGGAACAGCATCCTTTGGCGGATGCAAGGACTGGTTCATAAAAGAGTTTGGAAAAGCAGGTTTTACCATAGAAATAGGCAGTGGTAAAAACCCACTGCCTATAGATAAGCTTGATGAAATTTATAATGATAATGCTAAAATTATTTTAAAAGCTATGGAAGAATTATACGAAAAAGTGTATTAGTATCGGCAGGAATATTGCCGGTACCATATTCATAACCTTTAGCTTTGTAATTCCCAGCATATTAAGTGCAAGACCAATAATGATAAGTGAGCCTGTTGCTGTCATATCACCGATTACGCTGTCGGTTAAAAACGGTGCTAAAAAGTGTGCCAGAACCACAATTCCGCCTTGGTAAATAAGGATAGGGAATGCGGATAGCAAAACGCCAAAACCAAGGGTTGATGCAAAAATTATAGCTGCCGTAAAGTCTAAAAGTGACTTTGTGTAAATCATGCTATTATCACCAACAAGTCCCGATTGAAGCGAGCCGACAATTGCCATCGCACCTACACAGAAGAGCAAGCTTGCATTAACAAAACCCTCTGCGATAGTTACATTGTCGCCGTCTTTTTTAAAACGGTTTTCAATGGATTTACCAAGTAAGTTAAGCTTGCCGTCTAAATCCAAAAGTTCACCGATAACAGTACCGATTGCCATAGAAATTATGGTAATAAGCTGATTTTTGCCTTTTGAAAGACCTGATATACCGATTAAAAGGGTACAAAGGCCAAGAGCTTTCATGAGTGAATCAGAGAGCTTTTTAGGAAAGCGTGAGCCAAGAAAAAGACCAATTCCCCCACCTATAATAACCAATATCATATTAACAAATGTTCCAAGTAATCCAATCATAATAAAACTCCTCAAAAAATGTCCTATATATATTAACATAAATTAGAAAAAAAGTAAATATCTTGTTGAGTATTTGCAAAAAATGTGATATACTATTAATATGGGGAAATTTTAAGTGAAAGGATGGAACGCAAGTGGAAATGATTGTTTCTAAAAATGCAGAATATATCTTATCTACGCTGGAAGCCGCAGGGTTTGAGGCTTATATCGTTGGCGGTGCAGTAAGAGATTCACAAATGGGCAAAGTTCCGTCCGATTACGATATTGCAACCAATGCAAAACCAAAAGAGGTTAAGGCTCTTTTTCCGAGAACTATTGATACAGGTTTAAAACACGGAACAGTAACGGTTATTGAAAACAAAACCGGCTACGAGGTTACAACTTACAGGGAAGAGACAGGATATGGCGATATGCGTCATCCTGATAGCGTAAATTATGTGGACGAGCTTGCCTGTGACCTTAAAAGAAGAGATTTTACCATAAACGCAATGGCATATAGCCCAAAGCGCGGATTTGTAGATATATTTGGCGGAAAAGAGGACATAGAAAAGCGTGTTATAAGATGCGTAGGAGTCCCTGAAGAAAGATTTAAAGAGGATGCACTTCGTATGCTTCGTGCGGTTCGTTTTGCAGCATGTCTTGGTTTTGAGCTTTCAGAAGAAGTTTTCCGTGCTATAAGAAAATGCGCAGTTTTGATTAAAAATGTAAGCAATGAA